>JAWXAN010000035.1 GCA_034439475.1 Candidatus Zixiibacteriota bacterium | reverse complement strand
GAGAAGGCCCTCGGTCCAGACCATCCCGATGTGGCCTTGAGCCTGAACAACCTTGCGTTTCTCTACAACACCCAAGGCCAGTACGCGCTGGCCGAGCCGCTGTACAAGCGTGCGCTGGAGATTAGGGAGAAGGCCCTCGGTCCAGACCATCCCAATGTGGCCGGGAGCCTTGAAAATATGGCAGCGCTGTATCGAGCCACCGAGCGAGAGAAGGAAGCTGAAAAGCTTGAGCAGCGTGCGGCAAGAATTAGGGGAATCAAGCGGTGAGCAAATGGGCTAACACGGGCGCGACACGGGGGCTATTTTGAATTGCCTTGGTGGTGTCGTCAGACGCCCCCGCCTGGCGATATACTTATAGTGTCGGGCGGGGGGCGCCCGACACCATGGAAAGAATGAGATCACACCGTCCGCTGCGGCGGATGCCCGACTGTCTTGACGTGCCTGCATCTGCGGGTGCAGACTCGCTGCAAGACCCAGAGAAGAGAATATGAGATTGCCACGTCGTGACTTATGAAAGTCACTCCTCGCAATGACGTGGTATGAGTGCCTACATTAATTCTTGTGGCCGACTTAGCCTCGGTGGAGTATTGTACCCGATATCATAGCCAAAATTCCAACATCGTCATTGCGAGCCGCGGCTTCTTAGACGTCCGCCGGTGGCGGATGGCAATCTCAGTTGTCTTAGTCTTGTAGCGCGGGTCATTCTTATGCCCCGCGGGTCTTTTTCTTCGATACAATGAAACCCGCACTAAGGGGCGGGCCACCCGACTTTTCTATGCAGTCAGGCGCCTCTGTCTGATTGTCTTTTCGTGCGCGACTAGGATGTCCCGCGCGAATATTTCCAATATTCAGGCGGCTGGTGTACGTCCCCGTGCACCAGCTTTATTTTTGTCGAAAGTTCTGATTCACTCTGTCAGTTGCTCTCTGATATTTTTGCCAACTGTGCAATGACTGCCGCTTCAAGTTCCTTATAGTCAGTCTTGGCGTTCCACTGCTTGACAATCATCCCATTCTCGTCAATCAGAAAGAGCGCCGGTATACCGGAAATATGCATCTGTTTCCATACCGGATCTGCGCCGTTATCAAGAAAAAGCGGATAAGGGATCTTTTTCTTGTCGACATACTTCTTTACCTTTTCAGGCTTCTCTTCGTCAATGGCTATTCCTAAGACAGTGAAGCCGCTTTCGGAATATTTCTTGTGCAACTTCACTATATCATCGGCCATCTCCACACACGGTTTGCACCAAGGCGCCCAGAAATCGATAAGCACCACTTTGCCGTGATAGGCGGCCAGTGAGTCAACTGTTCCATCGAGCCGAGGCAGAACAATCGGCATGGCTTCGCGCGGAAGCACGGGCGGCAGGAATGACAGCGGGTCGGCATCGAACTCCTCTTTGCAGGTCAGATTGCAAAAGTAGTATGATTTGCCTTCGTACTCGCTGACTCCGGCAACTTTTTCTTCGCCGTGCATTGTGCCTCTTGCAGAGCAGACTGCGCAGACGGCCTTCTCGGGATGGGCCGTCGTCTGGGCAGAGACGATATTGCTCTGTGCGATCAAGATCAGCATTGATACAGCCATTAGTCTCAAAATCTGTTTCATAGACGTTCCTTTATGTTTCAACACTTTCTCCATAATTCAAAAACCAACAAAGACCGAAATCCCTGCCTGTTCATACCACAGCCAGAGCAGGCTCAAGCCGACTCTGTCATTTATATAATAGTTGCCGACCAAATGCGATCGGTTTCCGTCATACATCGGCATGAGCGAGAACTTGCTGGAAATCTCGATATTTGCTCCAAACGGATAATTAATCCCTTCATCGTTGTCTGAATATTGAATTCCGGCATACGGAGCAAGTCTCAGCCACGGCAGGTATTTTCCGACAACGAGGTAATACTGCAAATTCCCTTTTGTTGTTCCGATTCTATCGGAACTGAATCCGAACATCAGCGAGGGTCTTTTTGGACTCTCGGTCAGAATGAACCAGTTCCCAAGCGGCACAATTTCTTTAACCACCGGATTGTATTCAATGCCGACCTGTATCTTTGGCAGGACGCTGTAGGTCGCGGTGAATCTCCAGCGCGGCCGGTCAAACTCGGTGTCGACAAACCGTCCGGAGATATTAAATTTTGCATCGAAGCCGCTCCCACGGAGCGGCGAGCCTTCGCCCGGTCAGCCCACTCAACGGGGGACGAGCGAGACTTTTGGCCGATCCGGCTTTTGGACGGTGGAATCTTTTGCAGTGTCTGAATCGTCCGCAACGGCAATTCCACCGAACAAAAACAGAGATGCGGCAAGCATCATAAATTGACGCATACGCTATTCTCCAAATCAAAAATGTTTATGTAAAAACGAAAACAACAGCTATTAGCTGTTAATTGGAGGGGCGCGAAGTCCCGATTGGCAGAGAGGCGGTTCAAAAACGCCGTAGAAATGTTCTGAGTCAGCAATCTTTGAGTAGTAAATTATATCGTCTGTGAGAGGCGCCTCATGGAGTGCCGGATCCGACTGGTCAGAGGCTGTGCGGCAAAGTGTGAGGTCAACTGGCTGTATCCCATCCGCTGTGACAAAGAGACAGCAATGGTCGTATGGGATCGATGACCTATCATCTGGAGCTGGACAACAATTATTTGCGCACAGTTCGGTGGATGTTTCTTCGGCTGATTCGCTGTCGAATTGGAGATTGCATGCTCCAGAATTAATGCAGACCGTCCAGCCGTTATTAAAAGTGATAAGCGTTATCAGGAAAATAATAAAAAGTCGGGTGTAGAGTGAGAATCGAGCAGTATCGTTGCTGGAATGCGTTTTGTACATACTG
Organism: Candidatus Zixiibacteriota bacterium; assembly: GCA_034439475.1. NCBI lineage: Bacteria > Pseudomonadati > Candidatus Zixiibacteriota > Candidatus Zixiibacteriota bacterium. Next base: position 78,225 of record JAWXAN010000035.1, on the reverse strand, counting down.
GTAATATCGTCCATTTCCCTGTTATACGCAAGTCTCATCGATTTATCGTCAAAGACGGGCAATTGTCTGAATCATGCACATATTACTCTCGCCTGTTTTACCTTGATAAAATAGCCGCCTATATACTTTATTCTCACGTATGTCACCATTGGCAAAAAGCTTAGGGTAGGCTCAATGATTCTAATAGCGGGAAGGAAGTCGTAATGGCTCAGTCGTTTTCATTTGATATTGTCTCAAAAGTGGACATGTCGGAAGTTCTTAATGCCGTCAATCAGGTCACAAAAGAGATACAGACCCGCTACGATTTCAAGGGTAGCAAAAGCTCGATTACCCTCAATCAGGAGGAAAATCATATGATTGCGCTGGCCGACGACGAATTCAAACTGCGAAGTGTGGTCGATATTCTGCAGGACAAACTTATCAAGCGGAGTGTATCCCTCAAAGCCATGACCTATAAGACGGTCGAGGAAGCAACCCAGGGGATGGCCCGTCAGCGGATTGATATCCAGTCGGGGATTGAAAAAGAAAAGGCTAAAGAGATTGTGAAATATATTAAAGAGACAAAAATTCGAGTCCAGGCCGCAATACAGGACGCGCAGGTCAGAGTTTCAGGACAGAAGAAAGACGACCTTCAGACCATAATCGCGAAGCTGAAGGAACATGATTTCGGCATCCATATGCAGTATGTCAACTTTCGATAACTTCTCTTCCCCTACCGCATAATGCCCCAGAAAAAGATTGTCTATATTGTCATCGGTTGCGATACCGATCCAGACCGCTCCAAATTCATACCCGGTGTGCGGGATGATGAACTCAGTTGGACGGGGATGCTACACGGCATTCCCAGAACAAAAGAACAACTGAAAGAGCTTATTGATGCTGTTGGCAAAAAGCCTGTGTTTACCTGGTGTTTAAGAGTTGACGATCAGATAAAGCGCTATCTTGGGGCATACTCATCAGTGCTGTCCGCGCACAAGGATTTCCTGCTGGAACTTGAGCGCAGTGGCGATGAACTCGGATGGCACCCTCATTTTTGGCGTCAAGATACGAAGTCACAGCAGTGGTATCAGGAATGGAGCGACAAAAAATGGCAGACAGATATGCTGAGGGTGGCCCATAGCGAGTACCAACAGGTTTTGCCCGGGCGCGCCAAGTCGGCCAAAATGGGCTGGGGTTATCACAATAATGAGACGTTTGCTACTCTGGAGAAACTTGGGGTCAAACTTGAATTCAGCGCCCTTTCGGGTATGGCTGTTAGGCCGCCGAGTGTTCAAGGACGAGGTGTGAATTATTTCGACTGGTTTTCGTCGCCCAACCGGCCGTATTATCCGTCTCGGGACGACTATCGTCGAGAAGCACACACTGTGACTGAATCTGTTCCGCTCTTGGAAGCGCCGAATTTTACAGCTGAATCATTTCGATGGGGGATGGTGGCCGGACTGGCATTAGCTCTCAAGATGTACCGCCCGGGGCAGATAATTAATTCATTGAGACGCCCCGCCTACTGGATAACGATAACCGGACGACCTAATCTTTTTCAGCCTCTTCTCGACCAGTTGCGACGCACACTTCGTAATTCGGATCAAGTTTTCTTTGTCACATACTTTCATCCTGACGAAGTTATCGAAAACAAAAGTTCGCTTTATTCACTGGACTATATGAAGAATAATATTCGTGGACTTCTCAAGGTCGTCAAAAGTTGCGGCGCCGAGGCACGTTATATCCAAGCTCGTGAGATTGCTGAACTCCACAGACCGAACCTGCTGTAATCGATAGTCTTCTTAATTCTTGCTGAATCAGAACCTATACTGTTCCCCATTAGTGCGTAGCTGATCTGAAGGAAGTATCTTGTGGCAGTTTTCACAAAGGAGAATTGTCATGAAGAAGCGGAACTGGGATAGCAAGACCAAAGCCAAGATTGTACTGGAAGGTTTGTCTGGCCTGCCGGTGGGAGAATCCGCGGCGGCGGACAAGTGGCAGATCAGTCAGACGCAGTATACAACAGAAGGGCGGGGCGGCGGTCCGTGAGGTGGTGCGCGGAGAAGCATCACGAAGGACACAATTCTATGAGGCAGGATAGGGATACAGAAAAAAGGCCAGAGATCTCGTCTGGCCTTCTCTTTGCAGATCCATCGCCTGCTAAACTACTTGTTTGTCTTTTCTTTAAGCGAGTCAAGCCAGCCAACCAGAGCCGATAACTCCACGTCGGAACCTTTAAAAGAAACCATATGCTTCTTCCCCTTGATCGACTCTGACTTCCTAAGGTACTTCGTCATGAATGCGACTGGATATTTAGACCCAACTGTTGACAGGTCGGGAGCGGCGTTGGGCTTCCCTTCCACCGGCTTTTTGCCGAGCTCAAATTTGCTCACGTAGTGACACGTGCCGCACTTGGCAGATGTAAAAATCACCTTGCCGTCCAGCGCTGACTTCTCCGCCTGTTTGTCCTCTGACATCATGCCGACCGACGTGAGGGCAATAGCGACAACAGTGAAAATGATGATCGTCATAGACTTCATAATGGGCATCCTTCGCTACTTGGTTTCGCGTACTTTCATCTTTCTTTTCACTCAGGGTCGAAAGCCAAATCTCTCGACCCTGAAGATAGCACTAACTAAGCGCCTCTACGGGCTAGAACATAGCCCGCATATTCAGATACAGCTTGTTTGACAGATCAAACCCTCTGTCGTCGGAGAGATCTTTTTCGTAGTAAGTAGTAAAGCGAATATTCTGGTTAATAATGTAAGTTATTCCAGGTACGATGCGTTGATACTGCCAAACTGGCTCTCCAGCATAGGTTCCCGACGCAAAGGCGCTATCAGACGAATAGTAGTCGTAGTGCAATCCCAGGTGCCACCGAGGATTCGGCATGTATCCGGCTTCGATACCAACACCGCTAAACTTCCACTCCTCCTGGTTCGTCGTTCCAAACCTCCAATTGTCGTCTTTAGCAGACACATATGCCGCCTGGATATCAAGTTTGTCAAGGTACCTGATATTTATCTGCGGAGAGAAACGAATGAATTCGTTCTTGCGCTGGACAGTATCGACTGTGACGGTGGCTGAAGGAGTAAAGCCGGTAAATTTGGTGTCCGTCCCCTTATATACATGAAGAGTTGCGGTGCTTCCTTCAAAGCCTCGAATTGTATTGTCCGGTAGGCGGAATACCAAGCCACCCCAGTACTGCAGATACTGGTTGATGTCAGTAGCTTTTGTTCCCGGGGAAACTCCGGCATAAGTCAACAGCCAATCATTATATCCATAGTATTGAAGCCCCGGACGGGCGCTTGACATATCAACGGACTCTTCACCCTTGCCATCCGATGATTTCTTAAGCATTACTTCAGCCTTCAACGCAGGGAACTGTGGGAGCCGATTGGGGAACGAGGCAAATTCCAGAGGAGAAATATTACCAACTTGGAAGTTGAGACCCCGTGTATTCGCAATATTTGTGAAGTTCCAATAGAACCAAGCGAACTTGAACGAACCAACGCTGTTTTCCAGTTCCGAGAAAAAGGATATGTCCTTGTACACCGATCCGGCGACAAACATTTGGAGCCAGATAGGATTACCAAGAGTCACCCGTGTGCCTTTGTCTGCTGCAGAGTCCTCTTGAAACGCGTTAGTTTCTATTTGAACCGGTGTTACGTTGACCCGGAAACCAAAGATATCCGAAACCCTCTTTAGGAAGACCTCTTCCTTGTTTGGCTCTTGGTCATGGGCGGCCATCAACTGATACCCGTTCCGGAGATAGTCCTCACCGACTGAATTGAGACGGGGGAAAACGGTGTGACAAGTCACGCACGGCATACCAGTTTCGCGCGACCACTGACTTACTGCCACCACACTTTCAACCGAGATGAACAGGACAACGATCATCGGTACCAGGAAAGCTGTGATGGTCTGCATAGTTAGCAAATACTTTCTCATATAGTCCTCATAAAGTGATAGGGTTGACTTAGTTTTAGTTTTCAATTCCGCTGTGCGTTCGAAGTGCTAAATATGATCACACGGCTCGCGAGCCAATTCAGACAATTTCCATCGAAACGTTTGCCATGTAATCAGCGACATATGAAACCTTCTTTGGTTATCGTTGGGCTTTCATTTTAAGACTTATCGGAAGGAATCAGCGCCAAAAGATACAGGAGTATACCTACAGCGAGAAATGAACCGCCTGCAATGAGATACATAAGAAAGATGGTTGGGTGAGTCCAGAATAGCGTAATGATCTCCACCAGCAAGCCAATACAGATAAGTGCTCCTGAAAAACGAAGACGCCATTCTATTTTAGTTCTGGTGGCCATGATTAGAGTGAATCGTTGTAGAGAGCTACATCATCAAGGTTGTGAACATCGTGAATAACATCGTGGCAACCACTGCTTAAGCACGAAAGCGTATTGAGACTCAATGAATCTCGTGTCATTGGTGTCTCGATATGTGGGCTGCTTTCTTCAAATTTACGCATGCCGGAGTGACAGTTCAGGCATTCGCGGTTGTTGTACGGTGAGTACAACTGCAACGTATCCGGGATATTCCCGCTGTAGAAGACCATAAGATGACGCAAACCGCGGATTTTAGAGTTTAAATCTCCGTACAGGGTATAGTCGGTGTGGCATGTATAGCATGCCTTATCTCGCGGAATAAAATTGTTTTGGTAATGAACAGCGGGAACGAATTCGGCATCGTCAACCAGCAGACTCTTTCCATATTCATACATGGGGTGACACGAAAGACAAAACACTGTTTTTTTAGACTGTTCAAGATGCGCCGCCACACCCCAGACACCACTCACCGAAGGCAGGACAAAGAGCGCGAGAAAGGCTAATATTTTCCCTCCCGGGTTCCTTGTTATCTCCGGTCTGGCCGTAATAATTATCGCCAGTCCGATACTAATGACTATAATGATCGGCAACATACAAATCGTAACCTCAGACCGACAGTTTCAAAACAACAAGTAACCACTAGTGATCTTTATTCTGTTTCGAGTTATTGGAGCCCTTGAAAGAAAACCAAGCACATGTGACGCCACGAGACTATCTCCCATCAGTTATTGATCACTACGATCAAGTTCCGCTCACATGCAATATCATTTCAAATAGAAAGATGTCAACAATCTTTTGGCAAAATAAAACATTACTATGAAGTACAGTATTGGAATCCATACTTTGGAGTAAAGATTAGCTGGAACTCAACCGAGGCAAAGTACCGAGTGTGGTGGAAAGGCTGGTCATGTGAATTGGCCGGAAACGGGCGATAGCGGCATCGCGAGCGGCATCCATAGCCGACAGTCCCAGCGCCAAGATTGATTTGCGTATAAAATTATGATAAGTTTATTGTAATAATAATCTGAAAGAAGCGGCTAATGCAGAGAATAGTTATTATCGGAGGTGGATTTGGCGGGCTGTATCTTGCCAAAGCGCTCAAACGCGCTCCAGCGCGCATTACGCTCATTGATAAACGCAATTTTCATCTCTTCCAGCCATTGCTCTACCAAGTCGCAACGGGCGGTTTATCCCCGGGCGATATCGCATCGCCGCTTCGATCCGTGCTCAAAAAAAACAAGAATACTTTTGTTCTGATGGGCGAAGCGGTTGACATCGATTACCCGCGCCAAAAGGTCATTTTAACAGACGGTGAAATCGACTTTGACACATTGGTCGTAGCCACCGGCTCGAGCCATGATTATTACGGGAATGAACAATGGCGAGAAATCGCGCCCGGACTCAAAACAATCGAGGACGCGCTTGAAATCCGCACTCGCATATTTACCGCATTTGAAAGAGCTGAGCGGGAGACGGACGATTCCGCTCGTAAAGCTCTGCTGACATTTGTTATTGTTGGAGCCGGTCCGACCGGAGTGGAACTTGCGGGATCTTTGAGTGAGATTGCATTTGACACACTCAAACGGGATTTCCGGCACATTGACCCACGTCAGGCTCAAATTATTTTAGTCGAGGGGGCGCCACGAATACTGACCACGTTTCCCGAAGATCTTTCCCGCGCCGCCTTAAAGTCACTCGAAAAAATCCATATCAAAGTAGAATTGGGAGCAAGAATCGTCAACATCACTTCCGAAGGGGTAACGGTGCGTCGAGGAGAAACAACATTCCCGATTGCTGCAAAGACAATTCTTTGGAGCGCGGGAGTAAAGGCATCCCCATTGGGCAAGGCCATAGTGGAAGGAAACGATGAACTTATTGATAGCGCAGGACGAATCAAAGTCGAACCGGACTTGAGTATTCACGGACGGCCCAATGTCTTTGTTATCGGCGATTTGGCGCTCTATGTACACCAGACAGGCTCTCCGCTTCCAGGAATTGCCCCGGTCGCGATGTCACAAGCGCGGTATGTCGCACGATTAATAAAAAATCGAATCGAAGGAAAACCTGTCGGTAGGTACCATTATCGAAATAAGGGAGTCTTAGCGACAATTGGACGCGCTTCTGCTGTCGCCGATTTTGGCCGTATCCGTATTTCCGGATTGATGGCATGGTTGCTTTGGACGTTTGTCCATCTCATGTATCTTGTCGAGTTTGAGAATAGGCTACTGGTTTTCGTTCAATGGACGTGGAATTATTTCACTCGAAATCGCGGAGCGAGACTTATCACTGGTGAAGGAACTCCAAGGTCCTCAATCCGCCATGACGGGCCTCCTAGAATTTAGCGTTAAATCATTAATTGATAACAATTTATTGTGATATAGTCCGGTTTCCATTCAGTCACAATCCTCCCCTGTCATTTCACTGACATACTCAGCTAAGTTAATCTTTGGAGCGATAGACCTATTGTTGAGTATAAGCTGAGACAGAAGCTATCGAGCAAAAAGATTATGAGTAGTTCACAAGATAATAGAGTCATTTTTCCAACAGAATCGCCGGAAATCTCCGGCGTCAGAGAAGCCAGCCATGAAAAGCTTGCTCCTTTGCTAATTACCGATTGTTTTGAGAACAACTCAAGGGATTCCGTTTCATCTTCCCAACAACTTGTGACTTTATTCCTCGATGAACAACAAACAGCCGGGTATCTATCGCTGACTCCGCAAATTAAGAGAAGTCCGGGCCGCAGAGGAACCATTCGATATGCTATCCGAAGTTTGACAAACACCCTTATTTCTGTTCCCAATTTCATACGGGTCATGGAAAACTACAGAATTGTCATGTTTATCGCAAATAACGCTCTCACTCTTTTAACATGCTTCCTGCCGCTTATAATTCTTGCGAAACTCTTTGGTAAAAAGGTCTCACTGTATTATCGCTCAAGTGATATGGAGATCGAGTTTGAGAGATATGGATTTCTCATCCTCCCGGTCTGCCGCCTTGCCGACAGATTATTGGTGAGCAGTTCGTTCGAAACGGAGCTTTTCAGGCGCAATGAAATTCGGGCCGAGAAGCTGGATTTGCCGGTCGAAATCCAGTCAACGGACTGTCGGATCATCACTGAAGTTCAGCCGCATATGCTGGTTGTCGAAAACGAGCCCGGCACGGCGAACCTTCGGTCTGTCATCCGCGCCTTCAGCCTCGTAAAGCGGAAATACCCAAGAGCCGAGCTTTCGATCGCGATTAACTCATCGATTATTTCCAACATTAATTATTCCCAAACTCTGGATGGTCTCTCCGGAATACGCGCCATCGGCTACTCCAGCGACAGCGAACTGAGAATGCTTTTTGACAACGTGGATATTTTTGTCAATGCCGGGGTTGGTGCGCCGCGCCCGGAACTGCTTGCCTGGGCATTCGATGCCGGACTTCCTGTCATTACAACAGACCGATGCGGTACCGCCGAAATGATTGTCGATCGTGAAAGCGGCCTGCTCATAGATGTTCATAACCACAATGCCCTTGCTGACCGGGTAATCGATTTGATTGAGCATCCGGAACTTGTGGCAACTCTCTCCTCACGAGGCCGACTGCAGGCCGAAAAGCGCTCATGGCTCGGTGTGCGCCGGCACTGGTACAATCACTTCCGAGTGCTTGCGGAATAGAATCGGGCTCTCCTCCCAGTCTAATAGCGCTATTATGTGATTGCGTGAGTGACCATTCGATGGCTATATTAGCTCCGTGCTTTCCAGATATAGTCACAGCGCTCTTGAGAGCTTCCGCTCCTGTCCCCAGAAATTCAAATTTTCATACCTCGACAAAATAGAACTGCACAGCGAGAGGACAACCGCCGATGCCTATCTCGGCAGCGCAGTACACCGCGGACTTACCAACCTCTATCAACTCGCCGCCGATGGTGTGCTCTATCCGCTTGAAAAGCTCATTGAAGACTATCTTGCAGAATGGGAAAAACCAAAAAAACTCGGCATCGAAGTCATAATGAGAACAGAACGGTCGAGGACTATATCGCGCTAGGACGGCGAATGCTGACCGAATATTACGAGACCTACAAACCGTTCAATCAGGGACGATTGCTTGGCGCTGAACTAAATATCTCTTTTCTGCTTCCTCAGTCGCCATTCCAGTTCAAAGCTCGAATCGACAGACTGTGGAAACGGGAAGATGGCACTATTGAAATCTGCGATTATAAAACCGGAAGCCATTTCCCGCTTGGGCCGAGCGACCCCTCATTTCGGTGGCAGATGGGTCTCTATCAGCTGGCCGTGCAGTCAAAATATCCTGATTTCACCTCCATTGTTCTCTGCCAATATTTCCTCAAACCGAATCAAGTGTTTTGTTATCAGATGCGCCCGGACGAAATAGAGGAAATAGCCGAACAGCTTCGGATCTTGGTGCTTGATACAGTTCGCGCCGAACGGCTCGAGACATTTCCCACAAAAGAAGGGTTTCAGTGCAACTACTGCGATTTCAAGCACCTTTGCCCTGCCAAACGCCACAGCTCTCTGTTGGCTGCCGAAGCCGGCAACGCCGAAACCGCGGAGAAAACGACAGCCCAGGCGGCCACCGAATTGGTCGACAGATATCTTGATGCGCATAGAACCTGGAAAGAAGCTGAAGCTGAGAAAGAGGCGCTCAAGGTAGATTTGATCCGCGCCGCGAAGGACCTATCGCTTGATAAGTTGGTTGGCGAACGTGGAGAAGTAAAGGTTCGCATAAGTCTCGATGAGAAGTTCGTCTCGATATCCAAAGACAGAGATCAATTTGCCGAACTGTCACAATTGGTTCGTGAGTTCGGCTTCGAAGATTGTTTCACATTGGACGAAGGTCTATTTTATAAGACAATTTATTCAAAACACCGCCTCTCGGATCCCCAGATGGAGCAATTGAAAGCATATCTGCTTGTCCAGGAACGCTCGACTGTGACTAAGAAAGAAAAAGAAGAAGAATAGCGGAGGTGTCCGCTGCTGCGGATCGAGTCTTGTCCTAAGTAGGGCGAGGAAGCCTGCCCGCTGTGGCGGGTCTGCGAACCCGCCGATTATATGATCGCGCCAGCCCCGCGAGTCTTGACCAAAGTAGGGCGGGTCCGTCCGCGAACCCGCCAATTATGTGACCGTCAGGTCACACTCACTCCTCGCTGTTCGCTCGAAGTGACCAAGACCCGCCGCGACATCCACAAAAAGAACAAAAAAAAGGCGGAAGAAAAACTCTCCCGCCCGATCTGATTAAAATATTGTCATTCAAAAATCTCTTTTTATCTTCAAAAAAGAAATCATCCTCCGGCTTGAGCCGCCTTCTTTAACTTATCATTGGCAAAGACAGCGATTTCCACACGGCGGTTCGCTTGCTTGCCTTCATCACTCACATTGTCCGCTATGGGTTGAACTTCGCCATACGCCATTGTTGTCAAACGTCCCGGCGAGACGCCGTTACTCACAAGCGAATTCTTTGCAGAGTTGGCGCGGTTCTGCGAGAGATCCAAATTGTGCTCTTCGGAGCCATCGGAATCGGTATGTCCTTCAACTAAAACTTCAGTGTCAGGATATTTATTAAGAATGGCCGCCAAGTGTGCGATATTTTCGACCCCAGCAGGCTGCAAACTCCATTTGTCGACATCGAATAAGATTCCCGAGGCAAATGTGATTTTGATACCTTCGCCGACACGTGTGACGGTTGCGCCTTCGAGATCGCGGCGCATTTCTTCGGCCTGATTGTCCATATAATTTCCGATATACGCCCCGGCCGCTCCGCCGATGGCCGCGCCGATAATAGCGCCGACAGCGGTATTGCCCGCTTTATTTCCGATGACGCCGCCGATTACGGCTCCGGATGTGGCTCCGATTGCCGCCCCTTTGGCTTTTTTGCTCCAGCCGCAACTGACATTGCTGAGGGCAAAAGCCGCGCATAAAACAATAATAATTGTTCGTTTCATTCTATCTCCTCCTTTAGGTCTGTTTAGACAAGAAAAATGCTCACGGAAGTGCGTCTTGTCAACCTCAATGAACTATTTTTTTAACCAACCACGGCCATTTACTTTAGCTCAATTCTAACACTTGACAGCTTTGCTCATGAGCCCTTAGTTTCGACATTAGCAGGCAATTCTGCACTATAAATGATACCAACGATCTGGAAGGAACGTTTCACGATGCCGTATAAATTTAGCCGCTGTCTGTGCCTTGAATCGCCGGATTCTGAGGCTATGATAACATTTTACAGGGATGTGCTCGGTTTGCCCTTGGTTCACCAACATCCCGAGAGCGCCGAATTTAATGCCCATCCGACCCGCCTCTTTATCGATAACCGTCCATCGCGAAATGTTATCATGGAGTTTCTTGTGCCAGACCTTGAAGAGGCGCGTGTCGAATTGACAGAGTACGGATGCCGGGAAGTTAGGTGGGAAGGTAAGGGGGGCTGTTGTTATCTGGTAGATCCGTTTGGATTCATATTTAATCTATACGAAGAGCCTCGCGCTTTCGAGTAGTACGTAATATCGAAACATGCCGGGGGCCAAAAGGGTCGGTAAGGTATTCCCTTCATTGTCGTAAGGCACTCCGGTACGTGACGCACAGTCTGTTCCCCAACGCCGGCCCACTGTGGCGGTGCGGGCAGGCGTGATGGGACGTACGCCAGCCACTAAATCGACAATAAAAAAAACCCGCTTGCTGAAGCGGAGTTCTATCTGTCACAAAAGGGAATACGATCTAGAGCCCGCTTGCGCTGAAAGTCACAATCACTTTTCCGGAGTCGACTACAAAGGCTGTCGGGTTATTGCCCGTGCTTGTGCCGTAATAATCAAACTGGCCAAATTTCGCGAGCCGCTTCAACTCACCTATATTCATAATTGCGTTAAGCGATTGAACATACGTGACTTTGCTTTTACCTGCCGGAACAGTCAATTCCAGTATCTGCGTGGCATTCGCCTCGACTGCGCCGACGGAGGCATGGTTGGCGCCGAAATCGTCAACCCAGACCTTAAAAGTCACCGGCCCCCCTTGATTGTTGGTGATATTGAACTCGGCGCCGACAGCATCGATCTGATCGATCTTGTCTTTGTGCTCTTTCCAATCGGCATTATCAGTAATATCAACGGGATAACGATAAAAGCCCTCCTCCGTTGTAAAATTAAAATCTTCGACCACAACAAATGTACCCGAGACCAGACATCCTGCGGCGATAAGCCCGGCAAGAATCAGTCCGAGCACGCCAATCTTATTTTTTATGTACTTCACGTGCATCTCCTCCTCTTAAAGGGCGCCAATGTTATATGTTAGGCCAACAGTGGCGTTGATAGTTTTCTTCGATCCGCCTTCATCTATGGGAATGATGATCGCCTTGCCGCGGACATCGATATCAAATTTCGGCGAGAACCCGAGTCCGACCCCTAATCCAACCGAGTATCCGACATCTGAGTTGTCGACTTTGGTCATATCGTTCTTGGTTGTATACGAGCCAATGCCGACGACCAGAAAAGGTTTGAAGGCGACAACGCCCGGCAGACCGCCGAGGGTAACATCGAGACCGAACGAATTAAAATCAGATCCATTTCCGAGGTCTATACCTTCGATGTCATCTGGGTCCCCAAATTTTCCGAATGTCGCATTGGGTTCAAAGACCGCGAAGGGCAGAACTTTCAATCTGCCGCGAACGCCGAACAAAGTCCCGTTTCCTTGATCTTGCTGGACGACAGGAATGTTTAGCCCGCCGAAGACGCCTATGCCGAATTTCGGCAGCACGGCCGTCGTCGACGAAGCCATGAGCAGCAGAGCGCTGATGATTAATATGGGCTTTCTCACGATACCTCCTTTAGGTAATTATAATTACAGAGACCTCAAAAATTCTCTTCGTCAGGAAAGTTTATAAACCTGACCTGTGATTGTCAACAATTTATAGCGGACATATCGAAACCAGATTTTTTGGTCGGCGACTGCGACTTTGGGTTGAAAATACGCCTCAATTGGTTTCGTCCTCTATATGTATTGCCATGTATCTCCATCAGGGCTTAAAAAAATTATCCACAGCCGAAAAATATTTCTTGACATTCAGGAACAACAGGGTATACTGGACGCGTTTATTAAACTATAAAGCAGTGTTTATTAAACTTTACTTGCAAGGAGAAGTAGCCGGAATTGGAATTACAGCTTGGTCCGAAAATAAAGGCTTTGCGGCTTGCATCGGATTTGACTCAGGAAGAGTTAGCCGATCGCTCCAAGCTGACCAAGGGGTTTATATCGCAGTTTGAAAATGATCAAACCTCGATTTCGGTTGACTCGCTTGCAGACATCCTTGAAGCGCTCGGGATTTCCTTCTCGGACTTTTTCGGTGATAAGGCCGAAACCCAGACCGTTTTCTCACCCTCCGAGCGCGTCTCCATCGAAGACAAAGGAGCGGCGAAATTTGAGTTGTTGGTGCCAAGTTCCACCAACAACATCATGGACCCCATTTTGCTTGAACTGGCCCCCGGCGAAAAGCTCGACAAACAGGGGCCTGGACCGGGAGAACAGTTCGGGTATGTCCTCAAAGGAACGATAACTTTGAGATTTGACAACACCCGCTTTGAGGTCCCCAGGAAACATTGCTTTTACTTTGAGTCCGACAGGGCTCACCAGATAATGAATAAGAGCAGCGCGACGGCTCAGTTACTGTGGGTAACGACTCCGCCGCGTATGTAGTGAACCGTAACAACCCGTGAACCGCGAAAGGGAATGGGAAATGAAAATTCTTGGACGACACTTGATTGTCGAATTTGTCGACTGCGACCGCGAGATTCTTGATGATTCGCCCGCACTTGAGGAGTTCATGAACGAGGCCGTTCGCCGATCTGGAGCGACCATTGTCCGGTCGGTTTTTCATCGCTACAATCCTCATGGTGTGTCCGGCGTGGTGGTTATCGCCGAATCTCACTTGTCCATCCACTCATGGCCTGAATATGGTTATGCCGCTGTTGATTTTTTCACCTGCGGCGAGTCGGTCGACCCATATAAAGCATTTGAATATATGCGGTCAGCCCTCAAAGCCGGGAATGTGACTGTCACCGACCTCAAACGGGGCATCCCGTCCGAGTTTGACGAGGTAATCAATCACAAACCGGTTCTTTTAACCAAGACGGCCGTAAGCTAACTGAAGGGAGACGATAATGACTCACTCATTACATTTCTCGACCATCGAAGAAACACCTGTTTTTCGAGGAATAGACACTGCTCTTATCCGAGAGTATTTCGCAAATAAAGGCCTGGAGACGCCGACACTGTTACTGTCCCGCTCCGAGATTGGCCGGAACTACGACTCGCTTAAAGCGGCTCTCCCGCGAGTGGGGATTCACTATGCGGTGAAATCCAACAACCATCCGGTGATTCTCGCGGAGATTTACAAACGGGGCGGACATTTTGATATCTGCTCGCTTGGTGAAATCGACGATGTTCTCAAAATCGGCGCCAAAGCCAATGAGCTTATTCATACCCATCCGGTGAAAAGTGTCGCCGAATTCGACGGCGCTATTGACCGCGGAGTAGAAGTCTTTGTTGTGGATAACGAAGAAGAGGTGAAAAAATTTCGCCGCTATACGAATAAGAAACTCAAAGTGATGATTCGCTTTCGAATCGCCACCAACAATACCGCTGTGGTCAATCTGCAGCTCAAGTTTGGCTGTCTGGTCGACGAAGTTCTTCCGCTGGCCAAACAAATCGAAGATGCCGGCCACGAGTTCTACGGCCTCTCTTTCCATATTGGCTCGCAGTGCCTCTGGTCGGAGAACTACCTCAAAGCAATCGATGCCTCAAAGGCATTGATTGGCAAACTCGATACTGCCGGATTTAATACACGGGTATTGGATATCGGCGGCGGCTTCCCGGTGCAGTATGTCGAGCCGATTCCTTCGACTGAGGATTTCTGCGCTCCTATCCGCAAGGCCTTGGATAAAAAAATCCGTCCAGGTGTAAAACTTATCAGCGAGCCGGGCAGATTTATTTCCGCGAGTCCTGTGACTTTGGTCTGCTCGATTATTGGCAAATCGTTTCGCGATGGCAAAATGTGGTATTTCCTCGATGACGGACTTTACTCCACATTTTCAGGCATCCTCTATGACCATTGCCAGTATCCAGTCGTGACAGACCGTCAGGGAGAAGGGAAGCTTTCTGTCCTCTCGGGTCCGACCTGCGATTCGTTCGATGTAATGTACGACGGGCTGATGATTCCCGAACAGCAGATAGGCGACCTGTTTGTGTTCCCCTGTACAGGCGCGTACTGTTCGGTCTCCGGTTCTAATTTCAACTCGCTCAAACGCCCCGAATACCGGGTCGTTGACTAAGCGCGTTATAGACGAGAAGGAAAAGAAAGAGAAAATGCACGAGCAAAAGACCGCCGAGCGCGGAGTCTCTGTCGCCGGAATGGAAGACCTCTGGAATGTCTGGTATTCAGAGCTTCACGAGCATTGCGCAGGCCTGACAGTTAAAGTCGATCGGGTTTTGGAATCAACACAATCCGATTTTCAGCGGATCGATGTCCTTGAGAACAAGTTCTTCGGAAAAATACTTGTTCTCTATGGCTCGCTCATGGCATGCGACAATGACAACAACGCCTATAACGAGATGATTACCCATGTTCCGCTTTTTACGCATCCGAATCCACGCAATGTTCTCATTATAGGCGGCGGCGACTGCGGCGCGCTGACCGAAGTGCTCAAACATCCGGTAGTCGAAAAGTGCACAATGTGCGAGATAGATAAAATGGTGGTCGAAGTCTCCCAGCGGCATCTGCCGCATCTGACGACTGGCCTGGATGACCCTCGCGCCAACGTTATCTTTGCCGATGGGAAACATTTTATCGAGAACACAAAAGAGAAGTTTGAGTTGATAACTCTCGACCTTTCTGATCCGATCGGCCCGGCGGCAGATCTGTTCCAGAAGCCGTTCCATCAGAAAGTGTATGACACGCTGACCGATAACGGCATCATGATTGCCCAGTCTGAGTCGCCGTTTTATCACAAGGCGGCGATACGGCCGATGTATGAAAACCTCAAAGACATCTTCCCGATTGTGAAGATGTACACCGCCTTCATGCCGATTTATCCTTCGGCCTATTGGTCATTTGCCTTCTGCAGCAAAAAATATGACCCGCCGTCGCAATTTGACCAGAAGCGCTATGACAAACTGGAGTCATCCTTGAAAACGCGCTACTATAACGCAGAAATTCACAAAGCCGCTTTCGCTCTCCCGCCGTTCGTCAAAGAGTTGATAGATTAGGTATTGCAGGTCACCAAAGGGTGAGTCGTTTCGAGGAACGAAGTGACCCTCCACGGCGGGCAGGCGAAGCAACCTCAGTTAAGGTTATCAGTGCTGTCAGGCGCCCTCCTTCGGCGGACTTGAAAGCCCTCGCCTGACAGTTCAATCATAATGTCGGGCGAGGGCGTATTCTTCAGGAATAAAGACTCGCGGGGCATAAGAATGACTCGTGCTACAAGATGAAGAGAAGATGTCGAGACCTAAGAAGGTATGATCTACTTATATCGGGGAACTGAGATTCCCCGGGCTCGTATACAGAACAACAAAAACAGTAATCATCCAAAGAATAACAGTGAACAAAATTGGGCGGTCGCCAAACAACACTGTCGTCGGTGAACCCCCCTTGTCTTCTTTGTGAATCAAATAGAGATACCTGAAAATTCCATAGACAACAAACGGAATTGTCAAATAAAGGTTCTCAGTCCCCAACTTCTCTGAGACCTCGCTTGAAAAAGAATAGAGCATATACATCACCACCACCGACGGAGTTGTGACGGCAATAAGCTGGTCTAATAAATACGACGAGTATTTTCCCAGAATGGCCCGATGAGCGGTGGCTATTTTGTCCAACATAACAAGCTCGTGTCTTCGTTTGCCAAAAACCAAAAAGAGGGCCAGCAGAAACGTGTTTATAAGCATCCACTTTGAAGCGACAACATCAATAGCCGCCGCGCCTGCAAAAGTTCGAAGGACAAAACTGAAGGCAATGCTCATGGCATCCAGAATGACAACATTTTTGAGCGCGAACGAGTAGGCGAGATTGAGAAGTACAAATGTGCCTGCTATGACAAAAAAACTTCTTCCCAACAGCCACGCTCCAGCCAGACCAGCGGCCATGAGAAGTGAGGCAAAGACCACAGCCTGGGTCGGACTCACTTTTCCAGAGGCAATCGGACGGCTTTTTTTGAGCGGATGGATTTTGTCTTTGTCGCGATCGACCAAGTCGTTGATAGTATACATCGACGACGAGAGCAGGCAAAAAATCACAAAGGCGGCTATGATTCGTTCGATTTTGTAAACCGAGCCAGCCTCGCCAGCGAAGACTAATGGAATGATAACCAGCCCGTTTTTAATCCACTGCTCGGGGCGGGCGAGTCGGAATAGCCATTCGAATATTTTTGGTGACAGGGTTCCCATATCAAATCCCGCTGATATACCTTAGTCTCCGAAAGGGAGCGCTTTTTCTATAGACGGATAAAAGTTCGCAAAATAGGCTGTGGCTCGTTCGGTCGCTTTCTCAATGCTGTCGTTGCGCTCAAGTGGGACGGTCAGCCTGACGATGGCGGCATCGGTCGGTTTCAGGAAAAGTGAGTTCTTCATGAGGTCCCATTTGAGCATGAATTCATCGTCAATATCTCCATTGCGTGTTTCAAACCAATAGAACATAATTTGTTTGCGGTCACGTTCGCCGATTATCAGCCGGTTGACCTGTTTGGTCTTGCCATCGGGCAGACTAAGCGCGTACCGCTCGAGCCGTTCTATATTCCATCCGCCGCCGGGCAGGCAATGTTTGGGCGAATGAATCTGACTTCCGTATTTCTGAGAGGCAAAATAGGCGATAAATAGCCAGAGCTGTTCTCCCGAAGGCCCGCGGTAATAGCGGAGTGTGGTCGTGTCGGCTTTTAGTATGCCGTAGCTTTCCTCCGAGAAGCGTCGTTCATCACCGATATAGCCGTTGACGTTCAGCGGAATCTCGCTGAATTGGACCGGACGGTCGGGAGTCTGCTCGATAAACCTCAAATAGTTTCCGAATGCCCCTCCCAAGAACAAGATGATTGAGGCAATTATCACCGGGCGGCTCATTTGAACACCTGTTTGAGTATCAATCCAACGACAAACAGCATAACAAATGCAATAACAAAAACCATGAGCCCCATGATTGAATGCCAAGGCTCGGTTGTAACTTCGGCAAAGCCTGAGCCAACCAGCACCGTTGTTGTAAAGACCCGAACGACATTGGCAAATACCGCGATAGGTATGGTCGAAAGAAAAAGAATTATCTGGGGTAGGAACCGCCGCTGACTTGTGTGAGCAAACAGGGCCCCGAGCGCAAGGAGCGAGACAAGTGAGCGCATTCCAGAGCAGGCTTCTGCGACCTCAAGCGAGTGTCCAGCTATATGGATAATATTCCCCTGCCGGACGACGCCCATCCCCACAGTATCGAGTACAAAGACGGTGATTGTTGTCGCGAAGGCCTGCATCGGAAACGTTGCGGCGTAATAAATAACATACGGGATGGGAATCATGAACAGCAGAAAGAAAAAGGCGAACCAGTTCGCCCGCACAATCGCTCGACCGAAGAGGTAACAGACCAGCCCGCACAAGACGAGCAGGAAAGAAAAACGGACGGTAAAATATTCGGAGGCGCCATTGCCCAGGATAAATAGCCCCATTCCGATGACAATAGGCACAATCCCGAGAATATCATGCGACAAGACGATCGCACTCAGTTGCTTCCGCTGCGTCCAGATAAGATATCCCGAAACAAGAGGCACCAAAAAGCCATGGGAATAGTTATCGTCTTCGTACCAGTTGACGATCAAATCAGATAGGGCAGGGGCATAGATTCCGATCAAAATGATAAATGGTATCAGATACCAGATATTTTGAAGCGAGGGTTTTGAAGAGGCCACGGCGGTCGTAGACATATAGCGTTAAGATACTCTCTTTGGGACGTCTAATCAACTGGTAATAGCTTTGTCGACACTCGTTATCTTCTCTTTACAGAGCAGGTTAGTTGCATGTATCTTATAAAAACGAACTGAGACAGAACAACTGGTCTATGACGGAGATATGAGCTACTTCAAATATGTTTAAACGCCGCAAACGGATATCCGGAAAATCTCACTTTTGCCTTCTTGTCAATAAAAAGTCGGCTGAATATGATCCGAAAGCTATCACCAAACTCACAACCGCTATCAAAGAACAGGGGGGCTTCTATACCATAACCGAACCTGAAACCGCAGGCGAACTGTTGGAGCATGCCCATGCCGCGGCATCGAACAAATTACAGGAACTGCCGGGTGATGCATCCAAATGGGGCAAGATTACCGCGCTCATTGCCTGCGGAGGGGACGGAACCGTCAATCTTGCTGCCCGGGCGGCGCTTGAACATGATATGCCCATTGGCATTCTTCCGCTTGGACGATGGAACAATATTGCTCGGTCTCTGTATTCCGATCGAAGCACCGATAAAGTCATCACCCAGATTCTTTCCGGAAAAACGCGGATGGCCGACAGCGCAGTGGCATCGGGACAACCATTCTTTGGCTCGATCGGACTTGGTTTTGTTCCGCTCTTTGCCGAAGAGTTCAGTCAGCGCAAATTCCCCCGTTTGTTTAACTTCGGCTGGGCATCCCTCGGATCACAGATTGCTTCGAAAGTAAAAGCGGAAGCCATGACTATAAAAGTGGACAGCTTTCGGTTTGAAGTCACGCCCATTATGATAAATATAAACCTTGTGCCCTACACTGTCGGCTTGCCCATGTCGCCGGTGTCGCTCACTGACGATGGCAGCGCCGAAGTTATTTTTGACTACGGAAATCATGCAGATGAGTTTTCCGCCTATACCCGTAAGATAGCCAAAGGCGAATATGTCTATGGAAACATCATTCGTCTCTATCGAGGCAAAGTTATAACCTGTCAGCCAACCAAAGGAAAAACGCTTTATCTCGACGGCGAGCTTATCATTCTGCCAAATAATTCACTCGAGGTAAGCATGGCTCCAAAACAGCTGACAGTATTGGCCTGATAATCCATGACATGGCCTATCATTATTTTCGTTGATTTACTGCTTGTGTTTTCTGCATCAGGGGTGAGCGCGCAAGATGACTCAATCTACACTGATAGGATAAAAATCTCCGATACAACAACCAGCGATACGGTCATTTTTATCCCCGACGAACCGGAAGAAGGCGCTCTGAAGGTGGATAACCCAGTTGACTTGGAAACAAGATTGGTACAGAATCCGACCAAAGCGCTCTTTCGCTCGATGCTCGTGCCGGGTCTTGGCCAGATAAAGAATAGAAGTTATATCAAAGCGGGAATTATTATTGGTTTTGAGACTTGGTTTATAGCATCAGCGATACACTACGGCCGCCAGGCATCGAATTTCCGCAAGCAATACACGGCGGCAACAAGTATCAGCCAGAGGAATGTGTTGTACGGACTGTATGAAAACCGCCGTGATAATAGCTATAAGTTTCGCTGGTTTGCTGGAATTGCCATTTTTGTTTCGATGTTTGATGCCTATGTCGATGCCCATTTATCTGGCTCGCCGAGTATGCAGGAGAATCACAAAGTGGATCTATCGATATTTCCGGACGATGCTGGCGGTGTGAATGCGATGCTTACACTCACGTTTTGAATCAACTATTTATCTTCAAGCACAAAAGATTTCAGATCAAGACCATACCGTTCGGGATCTATTTGCCGGGCTATTTTCCGGCCGGCATGCTCCAGTTGTGAGAGATCTGTCCAGAGCGGGTCGGCCAGAAGTCCTTTTTCGTCACCGACGATTTTGATATACGGCCTTGAGCGGTCAGTGTCATTGTTGGTGAGAACCAACGCTATTTCATTGGTGGTCAACAGCACAAGTGTTCCAGCAGGATAGATTCCGATGATATTACTAAATAGTTTGAGCAAAAAGGGATCGAATTTGACTTTCATCTGATAGCTCATCTTTTTCAACACGACATCGGGGCCCATCGCTTTTTTCAGGTATACCCGTCCCGAAGTCAATGCGTCGAAAGTGTCGGCGATTGAAATAACCTTTGAAAACAGATCCGGCGCCCTCTGCTGGTAACGAAGGGAGGGATAACCAGTGAAGTCATTGTTGATATGATGCTCAAATGCGCCGCGCGCCGCGCGGGCGGTGTGGACGTCGAGCTTCATATTGCGAAGAATCGTCTTGGCGCCAAGATGAGGATGTCTCTGCATTTGCAGCCAGTCGTCCTCGTCATAGGCACCAGGTTTGCGAATCAAATCCGTCGAGAGTTTAACTTTGCCAATGTCATAAAAAAGCGCCGAAAATCCGAGCTGTGACAGGCGCGGTCGGTCGAGATTGAGCCGTACGCCCATAGTCAAGGAGTAGACACACACATTTGTCGAATGAGCGTAGGTATAGTCGTCAAAATTGCGAATTGCGGTGAGCTCGATTAGCGAGGACTCATCGCGAGTAATGTGGTCGATAAGACTGTGGACCACCCTGCGTGTTTTGGAGGCGTTTATTCCCTTATCCTTAGCTGCGCTGAGCACAACTTCCTCTACGACCGACACGGCTTGGAAGAATGTCGTTCGCGCCGCAGCCCTGACTTTCTGACGCACTTCTTTATTTTCAAATGGAACTTCGCTTCCAACCTCTTTGAATGACAGCAATTGAATCGACGGCAAGCCATGGTTCTTCAGTTTCCCGCTGAGAGATTCAATATTTTCCTCCGATGGGCGCATGGCGGAAATGAAGGTGAAAAATCGGCTCAACTCTTCAAGGGTAACCGACGATTCAATGTGAGCGCCAGCGACACCAAGCATTTTCCACTCGGCGACCACGCTTGCAGCGCCGGACAGACCCTGGTCATCGAAACGCACCATCTGTTCATTGACAAAATAACGACCTGAGATAATTTTGATGGAAATTCTGCTATGCTCAGAAGCAAGCCCTTTGAATATCTCGTAAAACCCGCTCAGACGGCTTTTAAAGGTTGCATTATTCTGCTCCAATATTCGCGCTGTTTTGTAGAGCACGAAAAAAGAAGTAAGCATGTTTTCTTCAGCCTTGCCAGCCAACAAGCGGGGCGCAGCGTCAGTTGCTGGACTGTTCATTTCGTTCCTCCGAATATGGTTTCACGCCGTCTGCGGAGAGTTTCCTGAGCCCGCTTGCGAATGCCGGGCCGCCAGCTTGAGCAGAGCCTGAGCAGAAGCTTCTCGCACCGTTCACTCTCATTGAATCTCAGGGACTCAAATGCAGATGCTCGCACAAATGAAAGCTTCTTGTTAAAACCAAAGTTATATTTGAGGATTTTCTCCGAGAAGAAATCGATGGCTTCAGCTCCTCCCAGCTTGGAGAAAGCGTTATGAACTGACTGACGCTCTTCTATATCCAGCGTGTCGAGTCGATCTCCCATAATGAGGGAATTAATAACAGTAAACGAACGAGGCGTTTGTTTTAAGACGATTGATTCGATAGCTTCTTTGCGTATTGCGGCCGAAGTATCAAAAACCATCATTCCCAAAACAGCCAATGATTCTTCCACCGGACTATCTTTGAGCCGGCTGATCAATTCCTTGCGCACAGCAAGGTTTTCATTTGAGGCAGCTTTACGAAGGTAGTTGAACGCAGCCGGATCCTCTATCTGTGCCAGGACAGTTATTGTATTGATAACTACATCGGGTCGCTTGTCGAATATCCCTTTGGCGATGATATGGATTTGTTCTTTACCCGCTTTGACGAGAAAATCAGAGAGCATGGCATAGTATCCCCGGTCGGTGATCCAGCCAACAAGTTCAGTTATTCCCAGAAGCGATTCTTTGCCGAAGACTTGCAGATACCTGCGAAGGTCCGCGGGGCCAAGATTCGGGTGAGTGTTAACCGAGTCGGCCAGCAGTCTAATCCGCTCACGGCTTCCGGCCATCGCCCTCGCTTCTTTCAGACGTTCCGCCCACATCGGTTTCTCTGCCCTGACAGCAGCATCGAGCGTCTCAAAGTATTCCAGAATTTGTCCGGCCTCCGTCAGACGTCCGTTTTCTATGAATTCGCCGTGTACTTTTTCGATAATGGTAACTGTCTCATAGAAACCAGTCATGTCGGTTTCCTGATGCAGCATCTCTTTGCAGAGTTCAAGAGTAGATTCATTCATATCGAAATCAGCATCGTGAGCAGTTAATGTTTTTACATACTCTTTCTCTTCCTGAGAAAGTTTGAGTTCATCATTAAGCAGCAATGCAGTTTCGATGACTGAGCGTCCCGAAAGTGGACCCGAACTGCCGGAAGCAGAGGTGGATTTACTTCCCACAGCATCTCGCGGGAGTTCTGCGGGGAAATTAAAAAGCTCCGAGATTCCGGGCTGGGAACTATTGCCACTTGCTTCTTTAAGGCCCAGTTCCTCAAGCTGCTCTGAATCGGAATCGCTATATCCGATCTTCTTCGCGCTGGAATGTGTTGGTTGGGACAGTCCGGAACCCGAGG
Source organism: Candidatus Zixiibacteriota bacterium (assembly GCA_034439475.1). NCBI lineage: Bacteria > Pseudomonadati > Candidatus Zixiibacteriota > Candidatus Zixiibacteriota bacterium. The sequence continues at coordinate 55,432 of JAWXAN010000035.1, read as the reverse complement.
CTGTTGGTTGTTGTCCCTGTTTTGGCGCTGGACTTTGTCCAGTCGTCATTCCCTGATTCTTCGCTTGAGGTATACCAAAGTTCCCATTTTCGATGAAAATGCTATCACCGAAAACTATTTCTTCATCAGCATTAGGGCTGCCATCATCGAGTATATCCCCTTCGGTAAAAATGGAATTATACTTGTCAGCGCTGTCTCCCGACGAATATCCGCCGCCACCTCTTTGGGTCTCTTTGACTTTAAGGTCTCCTTCGTAACCTGAGAGGGCGACATCTTCAACAGTATTGAAGGTGATGTTCGGGCTTCCCATTTCCCAGAGCAGGGCGACAAGGTCCAAAGATTTATTGGTCGCATTTACAAATGTTTTGAGCACATCAAGGAAGTGATAAATGTCGTCAACGCTTAATTCCGCGCCGAAACGAATCGTAGTAATCCCGCTGGTGAAAAAGAGTCCTGCAAGTGACTCTTCCTTGGATTTGTCAGTGTAGGCGACTTCGCCGTTATAGACAAGGTTGTCCTTATTGACTGTGACGGCAATCTCTCCAAAGTCTTCGATAAGGTCGACCAGCTTTTCTGAGAATGTACGCTTAAGCGAGGCCGGCAGAGGATTACCCTCCGGATACATCGAAACGACTTTGATTACTTTCAGCAGGTCTTTGAGGATGAGGCCAATACTCGAGAGTGTTTTTGAGTTAGCTGTTTGTATTTCTATCATAAAATATGCCTATCGATATACTATTCGGCACATTATGACTAATCTTGAAGGAGAGACAGACACAGAAAACCGACTTGAGACAATCAAGAGTTATCTCAATGCAGTTGAATAACCTATAAGGAAAAGCCTGTTAGAGTAATTCGATCTTCTGTCTGTTTTTGAGAACCTTTTTGGTCGCATTCCGGGTATCGAAAATAGCCTTTGACTTGTCCACAATCCACTGGTAATTATAAAGGGTATGGTCGGTTACGATAACCACAAGATCCGCTTTTGCCAAAACAGAGTCTGTCAACTTGGTCGATTTTGCCAATTTATCACGCCAATTGAACGTCGGAACATAGGGGTCGTTGTATGTCACCTTTGCCCCTTTGTCTTCGAGTAATTTTATTACGTCCAATGCCGGAGATTCACGGACATCCTGAATGTCTTTTTTGTAGGCCAATCCCAGCACGAGTACCGAGGATTTATTTAGGGCTTTGGCAAAACGATGATTCATGAATCCGGAAATACGCTCGACCACATATTCGGGCATGTGGCTGTTAATTTCCCCGGCCAGTTCAATAAATCGGGCGTAGTAGTTGAGCGACTTCAGTTTCCATGAGAGATAATGCGGGTCAATGGGAATGCAATGCCCTCCAAGTCCCGGCCCGGGATAGAACGGCATAAATCCGAATGGCTTCGTTGCCGCGGCATCAATAATTTCCCAGACATCGATTTTGAGCCGCTCGCACATCAGAGCGACTTCGTTAACAAGGCCGATATTCACCGAGCGGAAAGTATTCTCAAGCAGTTTGACCATCTCCGCGGCCTGGGTCGAGGAAACGGGATAGACGTTTGGAATTGTGGCTTCATAAAAAGTCTTAGCCACTAATGTGCAATTGGGTGTAATTCCCCCGACCACTCTTGGTGTGTTGCGGGTATTATACTTGGCATTACCCGGGTCAACGCGCTCAGGCGAGAAGGCAAGAAAGAAGTCTTTGCCGACTTTCATATCCCCCCCCTGCAAAAGCGGCAAAATCAATTCTTCGGTTGTACCGGGGTAGGTTGTGGATTCAAGGACCACAAGCGAGCCCTTTGTAAAATTGTCCTTCACAAACCCCATTGCCGAAAGGATGTAGCTGACATCGGGGTCTTTTGTTTTCGATAGCGGGGTCGGGACACAGATTGAAATTATATCAAGACCTGCAAGATCTTTCGGATTATCGGTCGCGAGAAACTTGCCGGTGGCCACAGACCCAGAGACAACCATATCAGGAATGTCGTCGATATCGGACTTTCCGGAGTTGAGCAATCTAACTTTTGTCGTTGAGATATCAAAGCCTGTAACTTTGAAACCGGCTTCGACAAGCGCCATTGCCAATGGAAGTCCCACATAGCCAAGACCTATGATGCCCGCTCTGGCTTTGCGGTCTTTTATCTTAGTCATCAGGGTATCGTAGTACGACCCTTTTACCTTTTTCGTCTTCATTTAGCCTTTCTTTCTCATTGATCGAACCTCAGTCCGCCAATACTGCAGTGTCTCCTGCAAAGTTTCACGAACACTGTATCGGCTTTTATACCCAAGTTGTTCAACCGCTTTCCGATTATCACCGCGCAAAATTGGAATATCTGATTTGCGAAGCCGCGCCTTGTCAACTCCCACTTTTATCTTCGCAGATGAGAGGCTCACCAGCCCCTCAAGCAACTTCTTTACCTCTACACTTTTTCCGCTGGAAAGTTGATAGATTTCGCCGGGTACTCCTTTTTCAACGGCCAGCCGGTAACCAGATACAATGTCTCGGACATCTGAGATATCCCGCCGCGCCGAAAGATCGCCCACACTGATAATCGGCTTTTGAATCCCGGCTTCGATCATGGCCACTTGCTTGGCAAACGATGGCACAACAAAGCTGTCAGTCTGCCTCGGGCCGCTGTGAGTGAAGGCGCGCGTAATGACTACTGGAAGACCATGTTGGCGAAAATAATACAAACTGGTCTGTTCCGCGGCCGCTTTGGAAATGCCATAAGGCGATATCGGATTGAGTGGCTGATTTTCTCTCAAGGTCTTATTCACAGGAGAAAATTTCCCATAGCAATCCGCAGAACCGACAAACAAAAAACGCTTTAGCGATCTCGTCTGCTTTGCCGCTTCAAGGAGATTGACTGTGCCACTGAGGTTTACATCAAAAGTCAGGCGCTCCATCTCAAAAGATTTCCCCACCGAGGCAATCGCGGCCAGATGAAACATATAGTCCGGTTTAAGGCGTATCACAATCTGTTCGGTTTTTTTCGCGTTTGTAATATCCAGTTCCACAAGGTTCAGTTTCTTCTGAATGTCTTTGAGATTACGAAGAGGCTCTTTCGTATTTGTTGAACCTGAAACAGTGTAGCCATGCGCCAAAAGCTCTTCGGCCAAAAACGATCCTGCAAACCCGGCGATGCCGGTGATAAACGCGTGCGGACGCTTCATTCGTTCAAAACGCTCTCAGCGCTGACAGACGCTTCATATCGGCATCGACCATCATTGTGACTAACTGTGTGAACGATACTTTTGGCTCCCATCCGAGTTTCTTGCGCGCTTGGCTCGGATCACCCAGAAGCAAATCAACTTCTGCCGGTCGGACAAAGCGCTGGTCGATGGTCACATATTTTTTGTAGTCCAAATCAAGGTGGCCAAATGCAAGTCGGACAAATTCTTCAACCGAATGCGTCTCACCCGATGCGATAACGAAATCGCCCGGATTTTCCTGTTGGAGCATAAGCCACATTGCCCTAACATAATCTCCGGCAAAGCCCCAGTCGCGTTTTGCGTCAAGATTGCCCAGCGCGAGGTTTTTTGCAAGTCCCAGTTTTATCCGAACGGCCCCATCGGTTATCTTACGCGTGACAAATTCAAGTCCCCTGCGCGGCGATTCATGGTTAAAAAGGATTCCCGATGAGGCATGCATACCATAGCTCTCGCGATAATTCACTGTGATAAAATGGCCGTAGACTTTGGCCACACCATACGGCGAGCGCGGATAGAAGGGGGTGCTTTCTTTCTGAGGAACTTCCTGCACCTTGCCGAACATCTCCGACGATGACGCTTGGTAGAATTTTATTTTCTTGTCGACATGGCGAATCGCTTCGAGGACTTTGGTGACACCCAGAGCATCGAATTCACCGGTCAAAACCGGCTGCACCCAGCTTGTGGGGACAAAAGACTGCGCGGCCAGATTATAAACCTCGTCGGGGTGGTGCGTATCAATTATCGAAATAATGGAAAGCTGATCAAGTAAATCGGCCTGTACAAGAGTCACACGATCGGTAATATGGTTTATGCGCTCGAAAGATTCAGTGGATGCACGTCGCACCATGCCGATAACCTCATACCCTTTTTCCAATAGAAGTTCAGCGAGGTAGGAGCCATCCTGTCCAGTTATACCAGTGATAAGAGCACGCATTCCGTATTCCTTATAGAGTCGGTTGTTTGTCCGTCGTTACTAAATCGGCAAAAAGCTTTCCAATATAGAACTGGCGGTTCAACGGGTCAACGGCTAAAGCAAGCAGGGATTTAGCTTTGTCTCTAGTTGAAATATAGGAAAGTATCGATTATACTTGAACGGATGCTACCACCAAGGAGACATAATGAGACTTTTCGTGTCCATCGGCACTATCGTATTAGCCATAGCCGCCATATTTATTGCGCCAGCAGATGCAATAGACCGAATATCCAAGCCAAACAAGGCAACTATGATTGATCCACAGGCTGAAATCACTGCCGATTCACTGTTAAAGCTGGCCGACTCGACCTTTCAAAAGCGCGACTATGCGACCGCGCTTGAACAATACGATTCGGCCGCCGCGCTGGCCCGCAAAGAGTTCAATCCGTCAATTGAGACCGAGGCCCTTTCACAGATGGCCCGTATGTATATTGGGCTGAACCGCATTGAAGAAGGCCGACCTATTCTTGAAAAAGCGAAGATTCGGGCCAATCAGAGTGACCAGATGGGCTGGAGTCGGTATTTGAGTGTGCGGGGACGCTTCGAATGGAAAGAGGACAGCCTTCCCAAATCCCGTGAGACGTTTATGGAACTGCATGAATACTGTCGAACCAACAACCTTTGGGCGCGGGCGGTCGATGCCGCAAATATGCTTGCGATTGTCTGCGAGAAACCCGAAGAGCGCATCGATTGGAGCCGACAGGGGATCGCCGCCGCCGAGGAAGGCGAAGTCCCAAGCTGGCTTGGGCCGCTTTGGAATAATCTTGGCGCCACATTTTATGAGATGAAAGCCTATGATAGTGCGCTTGCGGCCTATATCACTTCGCGCGAATACCACTGGCGTCATTCGGCTGAACGCTCGAAACTGTTTGCCGATTATCACATAGGCATGACCTATCGCCATCTGGGGGAATATGACGAGGCCGCAAAATGGATTCGCCCGATGCTGGCTTGGGCGGAGCGGCTGGAAGACCATGATGCCATCGCTCAGGCGCTTGAGGAGATGGGCGAAATTGAGATTGGGCTGGGCAAGACGAAACAGGGTGTTGAGACATTAAAGCAGGCGTTGAAAGAATATAGAATTGCTGGCAATGACAAGTCAAGACCTGATATTTTCAACGCGCTGGTCGAGAGGGTGAAGACGCTGGAGTAGGGGGGGTATTCTTCGAATTTATCCTATATCGATCAGACTGCATTTGTTAGTGATTGCTTTTTGAACAACCGCCTTTAAATCTTCATTCGAAATTCTGAGAGCCTGAGCCGTTGTAATTCTTATCAAAGAAAATCCATTCTTTTCACAAAGCATCGCTTTCTTGGAATCGTTTATCGTAATTCTTAAAAGATGCTCTTCTCCCCACACTGGCTTGAAATGTTGCTCTCCTTGAACTTCGATTGCAAGATTTTCACCAGTTAGTACGATGTCAAGTTCCAATTTTCCTAACCAGTCGAAGCCGCGATAATTGTAAGTAAAGCTTGTTGTCGGAAAGAGCTCCTTTAGTCTGTTTCGTAGAGAACGCTCCGCCTTACTAGATCCACGTATGGCCACCTGTCTTGCAAGCACGGCTGGTCCTATCATATCGAGATAAGAAGACAATAGTCTTAAAGCCTTTGCTTCTCGATTGTGATCACGGTAACGATATTGTGGCCAGCTCATGCTACCGTAAAGTTTGACATCTGTATCGTCCAAATGCTCTGGAGCGAGAAAGTCGGGATGTCGGAATTCTACGGCCACAGTTCCGTTATCCCACAAACACAGATTTGCAATACAAATATTTTCGCGAGTCTTGAATGATAGAAAGTAATTTGGTACAGTAGACTGTTCACGCGGATTTGATTTAGTCGCCACTAGTTCGTGTCGTTCCACTCCAGCGAGTAGTCTATTCGCCCGTGCTAATGATGCTGGGTCTGCTCGTTGATCAAATGTCTGTTTGGCCAAAATTGTCTCCCTTTATTCTATGCATATTATACATCTCAGATTGCTCTTGTTAAAACTAAATCCTCAACCCGTCATTGCGAGCCGCGGCTTCTTAGACGTGGCGTGGCAATCTCATGTTAGTCTGCTGCCGTGAGCGTCGCTTTAACTTTGGTGCGCGACCGGGACGTCCCGCACGAAGAACGGATATAGGGGCACCGGAAGGTATGATCTACGAATATCGGAGAACATGAGATTGCCACGTTTCACTTCAGAAAGTGAAACTCGCAATGACGTACTGAAACACTACACTCGTAATCTTGTACCACACTCGGCCACGGCGGGAAAGTGGGCAGACAGTGTTAGTCTTCGTGCGGGACGTCCCGGTCGCGCACCGATATTGATACCCACCGTCCCAACGAATGTCGAGACGCTTTGTGCGATGACAAAGAAATTTTATCACATGTCATTCCAGTCCGCCGTGGCGGAGAATCCATCTTCTCCGATAATTGTAGGTCAGGCAGCCCCGTCATTGCGGGCCGCGACTTCTTAGACGTGGCGTGGCAATCTCATATTTGGATTTGATCACCTCGGCGCTCGATATAAAATCAGAACTACTTGAGCGAATCTCTCAGTACTACGAAGTCAACGTCTGTCCTTTCTCCTTCAAGAAGTTTTGACCACATCCTCGAGGATTGTACTCTTGCAACATCGCTGAATCCCGGCGCTAGTCGGTCTATAGTTTCGAATAATTCGTCGTCGCTTACTTCAAAACAATACCGAAAGATATCGAGACCACTTGAGAATATTTTATCATACGCGTTCGACGGAGGAAAAATGTTTGAAAGACGCACGATGGCGTCCTTCAATTCGGGTTTTGGTAGGTAGCATACGACCGCCCAGCTTATGACTTTCAAAGCCTCGTACTCATTCCACTTTCTATCACAACTCCGTCTGCGAGTGCGGATTCTGCCACTGGCGCTAAGTTGTTCGAAATTCGTCAATATCTCAAAGAAAAAATCTGGCCATCGTTTCAAAACAAAATACCAGTAGTCTTGAAAAATATCCGAGTTCAATACCATTTCACCGCGATGGACGTGATAGAATTGCTTATATAATATCGGATCTTCATCCGAATTGATGCACCCTATAATAGATCCAATTACCTCTCGAGTAATTGTTCTAACGAGTGCGGAATATTCGATGCAGTCAGGTGCATAAACCAGATTATGAAGCAAGCTCAACTGGTGGTACTGTTGATAGAACTGGGCACTGGCGGACTCTGACTCTACCGGCTCAATATTTCTAATCTCAGTTACCAGTTCGGATGTGCCTCTTAAAGAACGATCCACCCCTGAAATTAGACCTTGTCCGGGACGCGGATTCAAGAGCGTTTGCTCAAAAGAATAGGGTAGGTTAATAACGCCCAATTCTCTAAGTGCCAAGTATTCAGGTTGTCGTTTTCCCATCAAGGGAAGGATGTCTTCACAATGCCTGGGATTTATTTGTGCCAAATTAATTATACTTCCAGGTATCTTGTCCAAATACCGAAACAATTTATCAAATAAACTGAAGCGAAGCACAAGTGATGAGCAGTCAACACCTCTTCCAGCCAACGAGGGGATTCCTCCATACTCTCCAAATATAGGATGTTCGATAGCTGGGAGCCAAAAATGAAGAAAGTAATCGACCGTCTCATCGGGGTAACACACTCGATCTTCTTCTTCTTCGTCTTCGTGCGAGGGTCTAAGTTTTTTGCCGATGGCAATATTTTTCAGGTAATCTGTCTTCCCAAGTAATTCCATGAGAAGGTCGGAACTGCCGCCCTTTTGAATGTGTGTGACAACCTGATCGTAATGATCCTGTTCCTCAAGATTCTCAATAAAGTACTTTGCCCACTCTAAATGTGCCTTGGTAAGCTCTGAACTGATCACTTCATCCAATAACAAGAAGTCGTGGAGCGTCTTGTGGCAAAGCTCGATTTGGTGTGACGGTGAATCGGGATAATCCCGCAACCATTGCCTTAGTTTGCTAATAACCGATTGCGTATACCGAGCATCTATGCCTCTTTGTTCGAGTATGGCCACCAAAACATCTAACCATACGCTACCTTCGGATACGAGCAATGTCGACAAAAATGGAACAATATGATCAAGAAACACTGTTCCATCGCTGTGCGACTTCCCCAAGTCATCAAGAGTCCGTTTATACAGGTCTTTCAATTTTTTTGGCAGTTGCTCGATTTCCTCTACGTTTAGATAAATATCATTCAAAACACCAATAACAACGTACTTTGCATATATAAATTGGCCATCTGTTGCCTTGGAAATTGCATTCGACCACTGTTCTCGAATTTCTTCGGAACGCCAGGTAGCGAGTTCACGTTTCACGTAATCAAAAATATCTTTTAGTTGTTCCTCATCTGTGAAGCTTAAAGTCATATCCGGATCACAGTCGAACTCTTTAATGTCTCTCGAAAGAATTACTGGAGTGACCAATCCCGACTCGGCTATTGTTTTGAGAAAGGCAATGATTTTTGATCTAGTCCCATCAGGCGCTTCATCGATCCCATCGACGATAAAGATAAACTTTCTTTCCGGCGAAGAGAATGTTTTGAGAACGTCAGACAACCAGTGCGCAATGTTAACGCTATCGAGATGTGGTTGTTCTTCTTGAGAAAAAATAGGCATATTCAATGAGTCGCTCAATTGCTTTGCAAGGCTGAGCCCCATATTGATGATCTCGTGAGTCAGGCTGTCATTATACAGGATATAATGAATGGCGACATAAATTGTTTGTTGCCCTTGTTGCCACTGTGGTTGTTTTAGTCTCCCGAACAAAGATGCCGCAATCGCAGATTTCCCAAAACCAGGTGGAGCAAAAAATAACCATGAAGATTTGTGTCTGGCTACCACCTCGTTTTCGATTTTGTTCATCAGATTTTTGCGACCGACAAACTTATCGGTTAAGGAACCAGTGCGGTTCTCAGTAATTTGGCTCAGCCAAGTAATGTTTTGCGGAAACTGGAAAGACTTAGAGTGGACCGATTTGGCTGATGGAGAGTCAGCCCGTTGGGACTCGCTATCGAAGTTATCTTGAAGGGTTTTCTTGATATCACTAGGAACGGACTCCACTTCTAAGGCATGAGTCTTAGAAGTTAAATCCTCTGGCGCTGAGAGAATTGCAAGCATTTTGGGTATTGAGGCTAGACCAGTTGCAAAATCTCTTTCGTTTCGAGGGGTACCGCCTTGGCGACGGCGATTGTGTGCGAGCGCATTATCCCTGAATTTTTTTACGTCATAGAAAACTTGTATGTCGGCCGGATCGAGCTTGAATTCCTTGCTGAAAAATGACAATCTTTAGGACAGTCTGAAAATCTTCATGGTCAAGGTGGCCGAATTTTCGGATTCGGATCTCGGCATCGCTTTTCTGCTTAGACGAGTCTAAAAGATAGTCATTCTCGAAAACTTGTTTCAACAATGTGGGGATAGAAGGATTGAATTTCTGGATTAAGAAAGGTAGGACGCTGGTATCAACAAAGTCGGAAATCTTGCCTTTTAGCTTAGGACTAATATCAGTCATATTGTATTTTGGATGACTCCTCGCTGCTATATATGCCATCATTCGAAGTCCAGCAAGCGAAATTCGCTGCCAGAGTGTGTGCAACGTGGTGTCGGGCGCCCCTACCCGACACATTTTAGACAGTCAGGCGGGGGCGCCTGACTGCACAAAATTTAAGGGGTCAGTCCGCCGCGGCGGACTGACCTACGAATATCGGAGAACTGAGATTGCTTCGTCACTTCGTTCCTCGCAACGACTCACTGCGAAATGACTGCGTGGATTCGGGTACCCCATTCCGGCGAGGTGGAGTGCACGACTATTTACCCTGGATACCCCGCCGCCGCGGGACTGACTTACGAATTAACTCAGCAATTCAAATACTCGTTCGCGAAAATCAGATCACCGGTGGTTTCATCCCCATGCCGCCCCATTCCTCAAACGATGGCCCGTATGCGCCGGTCACCGGCAGTCCCGCTTGGCGCATGAGAACTGTCATCTGGCCGCGGTGATGGGCTTCGTGGTTGATAAGTATCATGAGCGTCAGTCCCCGTTTCCACTGCATGCCGTACATGTTGTCTTCGTTGTGAAGCAGGCCATCGTTCCAGTCAGACTTGATCTTGGACAGCAATTCTTTTGAGGCAAGGTCATAGAGTTTGCGGATCATATCCGCGCTTGGCGGCATCGGATCCCCGCCCTGAACTTTGGTCAACTTAACTCCGGCCTGTCCCATCATTTCAGGAATGGTGGTTGTGATATGCCATGCGATTCTTCCAAGTGTCCTGTGATTTGAAGCGACAGCTTGCGATAGGGAGGCATCGGTCAGCGTCTGCAGGAGTTTGAGGGTTTTGCCAGATTCATTCTGCCATGATTTTGCGAAATCGTCGACTGTTGTAAACATAGTCTCCTCACACGTTGATGAATTGATATTTATTTGCCATAGTCTACATCATAATAGGAGGTTCTGCCATCACATTTTTTCCGGCGTTTGAGGCTCTTTGAACGGAGAAAGCACTGGCTGTATATCTCATCAGTAAATCACTTGTGCAAGATTCCGCTTATCGCTACCTTCCCACCATTAGCGGGCGGGCGGGCCTGAATTAAACAGCTAACAGTCTCATTTTTAGGGAATTTCTAATGGCGGAACAATATATTTACACGATGGCTGGCCTGAACAAACATTACGGCCAGAAGCATGTCCTCAAAGATATCTATCTCAGTTTTTATCCCGGCGCCAAAATCGGCATCGTCGGCTCAAACGGTTCAGGAAAATCGACCGTCCTGCGAGTCATGGCTGGAATTGACCAGGAATTCAACGGCAAGGCTGAACTCAGTAAAGGGTATCGCGCCGGGATTGTGATGCAGGAGCCTAAACTCGATGACTCGCTCTCGGTTCGCCAGACACTTCAATCGGCTTTTTCCGAGACGATGAAACTGGTGGCCGATTATGACAAAATAACCGCCTCACTTGCCGAACCGATGTCTGATGATGCCATGACTGCCGCAATGGATAAAATGGCGACACTTCAGGATAAACTCGATGCCGCCGATGCCTGGAATTTGGATCAAAAACTTGATCAGGCAAGCGACGCCCTCTGTTTGCCCGATGATGAGCGTGTGGTAAAAACCCTGAGCGGCGGTGAACGCAGGAGAGTCGCGCTGTGCAAGGCGCTCTTGGAACGTCCCGATTTGCTCCTTCTCGATGAACCGACCAACCATCTTGATGCCGAAACGGTCGACTGGCTCGAAAACCAGCTCCGCGAATATCCCGGTACAGTTATCATTGTCACCCATGACCGCTACTTTCTGGATAATATTACCAAATGGATTTTGGAACTCGATATGGGACAGGGGATACCTTACGAAGGAAACTATACTTCATGGTTAGAACAAAAGCTCGGTAAACTCGCCGCGGCTGAGAAAAAAGAAAGTCATCGTGGACGCGCGCTCGAACGCGAGTTGGCCTGGATTAAGATGAGCAACAAAGATAAACATGAGCTTACCCGCACCCGCCTTATTGAGTATGAGCAGTTGGTTGCGCGTGAGAAATCATCAAAGGAACGGGATGATGTTTCCGGGATTCAAATCGCGCCCGGCCCGGAACTCGGCGATAAAGTTATTGAGTTTGCATCAGTCTCCAAAGGGTTCGGCGGAGAGCCGCTGATTGATGATGTGAGTTTTTCAATTCCCAAAGGGGCAATTGTCGGACTTATAGGGCCGAACGGAATTGGCAAAACAACTCTGCTCAAATTGGTAACGGGAAACTTGAAACCTGATTCCGGGCAGGTGTCAATCGGTTCCACGGTTAAATTTGCTTATGCCGACCAAGGCCGCGAGGCCCTCAAATCTGGCCAAAGCCTGTTGCAGGAAATTGGCGAAGGAGCCGAAGAAATTATGATAGGCAAACGAGCAATCCCGTTACGTACTTATCTCTCTATGTTTGATTTCAAAGGTTCTGATCAGCAAAAACAGGTCACAGAACTATCGGGCGGAGAGCTCAACCGCGCCTACCTTGCCAAAGTCCTCAAAGTCGGCGGCAATGTTGTGCTTCTCGATGAACCGACAAATGACCTTGATGTCAATACCCTTCGCATGCTCGAAGAGGCGATTCAAAATTTCAGCGGCTGCGTGCTTGCGATAAGCCACGATCGGTTTTTTCTCGATAGAATCTGCACCCATCTTTTGGTCTTTGAGGGGGCTGGTCAAGTCAGGTGGTTCACCGGCAATTTCCGCGATTACGAAGACTGGCGCGCCAAAGAACTTGGCGGCAAACTCTTTGAAAACCGCAGAAATAGGTATAGGAAACTGGTCAAGGCATAGGGGTAATATTCCAACGACTTATTGGTGGGGAACGGGCGTCGGATTCTTGTACCACATTCCCGACATTCGTCGGGACGGTGTGATCTTCCCCAGTTCCGTCTGGTCTTGCCGACCTTCTTAGGGCGGTGTGACCTGACGGTCTTCCTTCATAATGAGAAAAACTTGTACCACACTGCTTGAGGTGCGATCTTTTCTTTACCCTTTGCTTCTGGGAGATATGAGGGTGAGGGTTTATTCGTGTGGAATACAGAATCGCCGAACCACGGGTGTTCGTCGCTACAAGAGAAAGAGAACTGAGTTGCCGCGGCCTGCCCGCCGTGGGGGAACGTACACCAGCCACCAGTTCTCTTAGCCGTGTCTGAAAGCTCTTAAAATATGAGTCATTTAGGTCAAAATCGACCTATTTTTACCCGTTCCTTGTGAAATTTTCCACATATTTCCCTTTTAAATTGACAAATAAATTTAAAACGCTGTATCTTCACGCCCTGTTAGACATCAACAAGTACTTAACATGTTATTGTTATTGTCCGACAGCGAATGAGTGGGGAGTAAAAGCCTCCGTCTTATTCTGGTGCAGGCCATTGAATGGCAAGCCGTTAAATGGTAGAGTAACAAACATTAATAAATCGGAGTTGCGAATAGCTCTCACAGCCGCAGTTCCACAGTATTTGTCCGGAAGGGCAAGAAGGAAGAAAGGATCAGTAATGATTAAGAAAGCCGCACTCGGTCTCACACTCGTAGCGTTGCTCGCATTTGTTGGTTGCGGCAAGGCTCCCGATGCCGAAATGACCGCCGCGCAAACCGCTTCGCAGACTGCCATGTCAGCCGAAGCCGAGCAGTATGCTCCGGCCTCATACCGTATGGCAATGGACACTTTGAATGCCGCCATGGCCGCCAAGACCGAACAGGATAGCAAATTTGCGCTTTTCCGTTCGTACGGCAGTTCCAAAGATATGTTTGTCCGCGCCGAAGCATTGTCCAAACAGGCCGAGGCCGATGCCGCGACTGCCAAGGAAGCTATGAAGCAGGAAGTCATGACCATGATTACCAACGCCCAGGCTGCTCTTGATTCAGCCAATGCCGTTGTCGCCAAAGCCCCGGTGGGCAAAGGTAACAGAGCAGAAATTGAACTCATTAAAACCGACCTTGTCAGCGTGGCTGCCACCTTCCAGGAAGCTCAGAATGATTTCAATGCCGGAAGCTATATGACCGCCAAGACCAAGCTTGAGGCCGTTATGGAAAATGCCAATCGGGTCGCCAGCGAAGTTGCCAATGCCGCTGCGATGAAGTCAGGAAAGATGTAATTATCTTCTGAATCGACCAGATTGCGGGGCGGTATAAACTGTTATGCCGCCCCATTTTCTTGAATGTCAGAGAAAACATGAAGAAACCGTTTACTATCATTTCGATGCTGACCGAAGCTGTCAAACAACTATGGCTTTCGGCCGCGCTCATTTTTGTTTTGTCACTTTTTATAAGCTGTCAGGATGCTCCTCAAGCACTTTTATCGACAGCAAAGCAATCGGTGGAAACGGCCGAAACGGCCGAAGTCGACCGGTATGCGCCGGAATCTATGAAACTCGCAAAAGTGCTTTTTCAGACAGCCCAGCTTGAGATCGCAAAACAGAATGGACGGCTCGCTCCCTTTCGGGACTATGCCGGCGCCGATTCTCTTTTGCGTTTAGCTGATGTTGCCGCATACAAAGCCCGGAGAGACGCCGCTGATTCACTTGGCTTTCTCCGCATAACCGCCTTTACCCAAGTGACGGCGGTCGGAAAAGATCTGTCAGAATGGCGGAAAAAAATCCAGAGCTCGCTCGCAAAACTTAAATTCCGCCAGGAATGGTACACCGCCGATATTGCATACAAAACCGGCCGCAAACTTTTCCAGGCTGGCGAATACGAATCCGCGCTTGCGAGTCTGAGTAAAGCCAAGTACGCGCTTGTGAAACTCGAAACAAAGATGGATAACATAGTCGATGGAGACAATCAGCGACTGCCTGTTTGGCGTGAGTGGGTCGATGAAACGATCAAAACATCAAGAGCCGAAAGCACATACGCCATAATAGTGGATAAGTCGGCTCGCAAAACCTATCTCATCAAATCCGGCCGACTTGTGCATACCTATTCCTGTGATTTAGGCTACAATTCTGGTGATCATAAATTGCGTTCAGGCGATGGAGCAACCCCGGAGGGGATGTATCAGGTGACAATGCTCAAAGCACGCGGCAGTAAATACTATAAGGCCCTGCCCATTAATTATCCCAACCAAGCCGACAAGAGACATTTTGCGGAAAATAAGAAAGAAGGCGTTGTTCCTCGTCTTGCCGGAATCGGCAGCGCGATTGAGATTCATGGCGAAGGCGGCCAGAACAAGGATTGGACCGAAGGATGTGTGGCATTGACCAACAGTGATATGGATCATATCTTTAAATATGTGAGGGTCGGCACACCGGTCACGATTGTCCGACGCTCTGATATGTGGCCATGAACAAAAAAGTATTTCTCAGCATCTTCTTTCTCGTTGCCGTTGTTGCCGTCGGCGCCTATTGGTCGATGACGACTCAGTATGGCACAAAAGCGGACAATGAGAGAGCATTGGCAAGCGCTGATGCAGCGGTCACCCGGCCCTCGCCGACGCTCGCCAATCCTACCGCAAAAGATATTCAGAAGGCGCGCAAAGCCCTCGGTAAGCTCAAACCAGTCAAATACTATATTGTCATAAACACCCACGACAATAAATTGACTTACCGCTCAGAAGACTCGGTCATTTTTGTGGGCGAGTGCTCGACAGGCTCAGGCGGAGAATTAACAGACAGCGCGACCGGCCGAAAGTGGATGTTCGATACACCGCGCGGGGTGTTCAAAATCAAAGGTAAAATCAAAGAGCCGTGGTGGCGCAAACCGGATTGGGCCTTTATCGAAGAAGGGGAAGCTGTTCCTAAAAATGATCAGGAACGTCTCGACCCGAATGTCATGGGAGATTACGCGCTTGATTTTGGCGATGGCTACTTCATCCACGGCACGATCTATGAACGCCTGCTCGGTGTCGGTGTTACTCATGGCTGTGTCCGGCTCGGATCAAAAGACCTCGATGTCCTCTATAAGAAAGTCCAAATTGGCACGCCCGTTTATATTTTCTAACCAGTCATTTTCACTCAGACATTTCTATCCTTTTTTTGTCTGGCTTACAGCATTTTTGTTTTGCGCCCTTATGGCCTGCGGGGGGGATGAAGTTCCCAAACCTACTGAAAAAGCAAAGGCGGCGATACCGTCGTCAAAGCCTGCCCCGAATCAAGAGCAGTTGTCATTGGAGTACAAGCGGCTCAATGCCGAACTCGATTTGGCTCAATCAAAAAAGCCGTACATGATTCTTGATTTGAAGCGCAAACTGCTTGTGTTGAAACTCGGGGGGGCCAAGGTTTGGGATTACGCCCTAACGATTGCCGATGCCGATTCGGATGACATTGCCGATTTTGGGAAGCGTTTGTCAAATCCGGAGAGCGGATTCACTCGACGGGTAAAGGCAAAGCACCTCTTTGCCGCAAAAGACCAAACACCCGATTCCATTCTGTCCATTGTCGGTGGCGCGCTCAAGGTCGACCCGACATTGATGCAGCGCGAACTGCCGGAAAAATTCCAGCTCGTATTTGACGATGGTTTTATCATGGAGTTTCGAAGCGATGTTAAAGGTGAAACCGAATCGACTTTGAAAAACACATATCTAACCGCAAGTCAGGCAATAAAACGTCTGTTCGGCAACGTCTATATCGTGACGACGATCGAGCCTGAGGCCGCGATGACTCTGTATCGTGCCGCTGATGTTGGTTTGGCGATGATGGTCGTCACGGATTGAAGTTCGTTTTTTTTCATTGTAAGAAGGCCGCCTAAAAGCGGGCAAGCAAATTCAAGCAGACACTACCGGCAAGTCGTTGCGAGGAGCGAAGCGACCCTCCACGGCGGAGTGCCATTTACCTTGTATGCTGTCCGGCGTCCTGAGAAAGAGGGCAGGCACAGGGACCTGCCCCTACATAATCTATAATTAATGGCGCTCTTATGCTTCTGTAGGGGCAACCCTCCGTGGTTGCCCAATTTTTTCTTCGTGCAGGCCGTCTCTGGCCTGCACCGACAGGGAGATCGCACCGACCCTCGCGGCGGAGGGGATACGCTAACTTAATGCAGACATTCCCGACACTGTCGTTGCGAGGAGCGAGGCGACATGGCAATCTCATATTCGTCTTTATCTTTGGTGCGCGACAGTCCGCCGCGGCGGACCGCACGAATATTAATACTGGATTCCCGTTTTTACGCCCGTCGGACAGGCACGGGAATGACATAAATGAAAGACACTCTTATGTTGATTCGCCCCCCCCTATAAAAAAATGCGCCATCAGGGATTCGAACCCCGGACCCACTGATTAAGAGTCAGTTGCTCTACCAGCTGAGCTAATGGCGCATTCTATCGATACAATTTTATGAGGGTGGATGGGATCGAACCATCGACACCCTGATTAAAAGTCAGGTGCTCTACCACTGAGCTACACCCCCATAAAACATTCGAGGGCAGAATATAGTCTGCCTAAAATACCCTCACGAGAGCTATTGTCAAACGGTTTTTCCTCCACTTTATCACGTAGTTCACCCATCCGCCTTTGGTAATCCGGCAATTTTACCCTATATTGACCCGAGTGCAAAAATGAAACAAAAGCCATGAATATCAATCAATTTTTCGATTTCACCTCCGGCCAACTGCGGATTCTTGCCCTCCTGACTGCGTCAGCAATCATAATGGGCTGTTATATTCTCATCAAGGCATATTCCACGCCGACATCGACCGCAATTTCGCTTCCTGTTTTTCTATCCGCCGAAGAGCGCACCTTGACCGGGGTGTTTGTTCTCGACCCCAACACCGCGCCCGCAGACTCGCTCGAGCTTTTGCCCGGCATTGGCCGGACGCTGGCCGATCGGGTTGTTGCCTATCGCGTGGAAAATCCGTTTGAACGCGAAGTGGAAATCACCGAGGTGAAAGGAATCGGGCCAAAATTGTTCGAGTCGATCAAGCCATACCTGAAAGTCAAACGCTGATGCAAACCAGCAGCGTGGGAATCGAAATCGGCCTTGAGACCCACACACTTGTGCAGGTCTCATCCGACGGTGGTCGCCCCGAAGTCAAACAATTGCGACTTGTCGATCGTGGGCAGTTGTCTGAATCACTTGCAATACATCCCAAAGCTATGTCGGTTGTGCTGCCGGACAGCGAGACCATAGTAAAGATGATTTCATTGCCGAATCATGGCCATCTTGATAAAAACGCCGTCGCCGAATTTGAGTTTGCGCAGTCACTGCTCGATGACAAGAATGCTTTCAGATTTATCACCATGCCTGGATTTGGCGAAGAGAAACAGCTTGGTGTGGCATTTCGCAAAAGTCGCGAGGAGCATTTGGTCCAGACGATTGTTTTATCACATTCCCTCCATGGAACCGCAATTGACACCATCCCTCGCGCACTGGCGCTTGGGCGCGGGTACCTGAATTTCTGTCTGCCCGATGAAAGCGAATTTCTCTGTCTGGTCGATGTGCATAAGCAGACAGAACTTGGTGCCTCGATCTGTTTTCTCTATAAAAGAGCAATCATTGGCCTTGCGAGAGTCGGGTTTGAACAAGCTGGCGCAGAGAGTGACGAACAATGCAAAGCAATTGGTTTTGAGCTCAAAACCATCATCAACTTTCATCTGGCCGGTTTGTTCGATATCGGCCTGACCCGTCCGCTCGGAACAATTTTGCTTTCCGGCGAACCGGCAACAAATAGGCTGTGTGCCACTCTCACGACTCTTTTCCCAGTCGGTGTTGCTTCACCGAAAGCGAACTATGGTTATTTTACGAATGTAGACGAGGCCGATATTTTGCCGGAGAATTGCCTGGCCGCACTCGGTGCGACAGTTTCGATTACCCAGACTGCGCCTACTGCGCATCAATAAGTTGTAGCTTGCCTCTTGTCATCTCTCGGCGTATGTTTTGGCCGATTATAATGTGGATATTAATATAAAATGAATGCAAATAAACCTAAATCCCTTGCCGTCTATCCCGGAACTTTTGATCCGACTACCAACGGGCATATTTCGCTTATTGAAAGGGCCCTGCACTTATTCGATGAAGTCATCGTGGCTGTCGCTTCGAGCGGAGCGAAGGGGCCGCTTTTCGATGCCGATGAGCGTCTCGATTTAATGAAAACCTCGATTGCCGAAATAACCGGCGGTGAGCGTGTGAAAGTTCTCAAATTCGATGGCCTGCTTGCGACCCTTGTCGATGACCTCAAAGCTCAAGCAATCATCCGCGGCCTGCGGGCCATATCAGATTTTGAATATGAATTCCAGATGGCTCTTATGAACCGCCGATTGGTGAAAGATGTCGAGACCGTGTTTCTGATGCCGGCGTTGTCATGGGTCTATCTGTCATCGACAATCGTAAAGGATGTTGCGCGGCATGGCGGCGACATAGCCGGACTAGTTCCGATACATGTGGAACTTGCGATAAAAAAGAAAATTGCCGGATCAAAAAAAGAATAGTATTGCCGCGACAATAGTTAATTTCAGCCAAGAGTTAGAACAGCACAGTTAGTATGAGCGAACAGAAACATAACAATAAAGCAGAACCCGCACCCGAAGCGGAAATTCAAGCCCCTCTCGCGGATCTCATCCGAATACGACGCGAGAAAATCCGCCAGATTCGGGAAATGGGAATAAATCCCTACCCCTACCGTTTCGAACGTAGCCACCATCTGAACGAACTGCTTGAGAATTTCGATACTCTTGCCGCAAACGAGCAATCAGTTTCAGTCGCCGGGCGAATTATGACGCGCCGCAAAATGGGCAAAGTCTATTTTGCAGACCTAAGGGATTCATCGACACGAATGCAGATTTATCTGCGGAAAGATGATGTCGGCGAAAGCGCCTTTGACCTGTTCGATATGCTCGATCTGGGAGACATAATCGGTTGCAAGGGAACTGTGTTTATCACCAAGACTGGCGAGAAGACTATTAAAGTCACACACTTGGAATTGCTCACAAAGACCCTGCACCCGCTTCCCGATAAACATGCCGGGTTGACCGATATTGAGACGCGCTACCGGCGACGCTATGTCGATCTTATAGTCAATCCCGAAGTGCGCGAGGTATTTGTCAAACGGACTCAGATAATTCAGTCGATACGGGATTTTTTGAACGGTCACAAATTTCTCGAAGTTGAAACACCGGTTTTGCAGCCGCTCTATGGCGGGGCATCGGCGCGGCCATTCAAGACGCATCATAACACGCTCGACATCCCGATGTATATGCGTATAGCCGATGAACTGTACCTCAAGCGATTGATCGTCGGCGGCTACGACAAAGTCTGGGAGTTGTGCAAAGACTTCCGCAACGAAGGAATGGACCGTCTGCACAATCCGGAGTTCACCATGATTGAGCTCTATTGGGCCTTTGCCGATTACAATGATATGCGGGCGCTTTTTGAATCGCTCTTGCGGAATACCGTGCATGCGCTCTATGGGAAACATACCATTACCTACAGCGAACATGAGATTGATTTTGGGCCGCCATTCAGATGGGTATCTATGATTGATTCGATAAAAGAACAGACCGGAATCGACTTTACTGACTTTTCATTCGAAGATGCCAAAGCCGAAGCCAAAAAACTCGGTGTTCAAGGCGCGGAATTATTTAATCGCGGAAAAGTTATCGAAGCCGTGTGGGAGCAGAAAGTCGAACACACCCTCATCCAGCCTACATTCATCACCGATTTTCCGGTTGAGATTTCACCACTCGCCAAGAAACATCGCAAAGATGACCGCCTCACAGAACGCTTCGAATTATTTATCGCCGCGCAGGAGATGGGAAATTGTTTCAGCGAGTTGAATGACCCGGTCGACCAGCTTCAACGGTTTCTGCAACAGCGCAAAGCGATGGCCGCAGGAGACGAGGAAGCGCAGCCGCTTGATGATGATTTTATCACCGCCCTGACCTATGGCATGCCGCCGACTTCGGGATTGGGTTTTGGCATAGACAGACTGGTAATGCTTCTGACTAATCAGCATTCGATTCGGGATGTGCTCTTTTTCCCCCAAATGAAAGACACAAAAGACGGCACAATTCCAGTCTCAAAGATACTCACGCAGCTAATCGAGGAAGAAGAGAAATAAACGCAAATGGCCGCAAGCGGATCTTTTGTCATTCGACCAGCAGTCGAAGCCGACACATCCCTTCTATCGAGGTTCATCCATGAACTTGCCGAATATGAAAAACTCTCACATGAGGCAATTGTTCCAGAGAAATTACTTAGGGAATCTTTGTTTGGTAAGCTGCCATCGGCGTATGCGATTATTGGAGAGCACGACAGTAAACCGGTTTCTTTTGCCATCTACTTTTTTAATTTTTCGACATTTTTGAGCCGACGCGGGTTATATCTCGAAGACCTCTACGTCAAACCTGAAATGCGCGGACATGGCTTTGGCAAACAACTGCTTGTCCATCTTGCGAAGATAGCCCGTGACAATGAATGCGGAAGGTTTGAATGGGCGGTACTTGACTGGAACGAACCCGCTATCGGCTTTTATAAAAAGCTCGGCGCAAAGCCGCAGGATGAATGGACAGTCTTCCGTCTTGAGCGAGATGGGATTGAAAGGCTGGCCGTGTCGGAGAAGTAGTTTATTTTATCGGTTTAACCCTTACATTGACATCCCAGTGAAGACCGGTAGTCGGTGTTGATATTCGTGCGGTGTGTTTCCAGGGGACTGGCCCACACCAAGTGACCGCCAGGTCACATCTTTGTCGTTGCTGCGCTTAGCCAAAGCCAAGACCTAACGGAAAAGAGAAGCCGCCACTGCGGACAGGCATCCGCGAGGACATAAGAAAAGCTGGCGATTTCGCGCCAGCTTTTCTTTGAATCAAAATCTTTGAGCTTTTGGACTCTCGTTCACTTAGAATTGAGCAAGCGCTCCACTTCATTTACGAGGTCACTGAAAACCTTGATCGTCGCATCGACCGGCTGTGATGTGGTCATGTCCACTCCGGCGTCTTTGAGAATATCGACCGGATACTTCGAGGTGCCGGTGCCGAGAAAACGATGATAGGTTTCGAGGGCGCCCTTTTCCTTTTTTAGAATCTTCTGTGACAGCGCCTGAGCGGCTGCGTAGCAGGTCGCATACTGGTAGACGTAATATTCATTATAAAAATGCGGGATACGTATTCCGGTCAGGTCATTCACACTGTCGATGACAAGCTCGGGGCCGTAGTAGCGCTGATTGATATCCCGCCAGGTTTTACGAAGGAAATCGGCTGAGAGAGCGCCCCCCTTCTCTACACGGTCATGGATGGCCAGCTCAAACTCCGAGAAGCTAACCTGGGTGTAGAATGTACCGATAATTTGATCAATGTAATGAATGAGCAGACGGAGCTTTTCGGTTTTGTCGCTGGTCTTTTCGAGCAGGTATTTCATGAGCACGGCTTCGTTGCATGTCGAAGCGACCTCGGCAGTGAAAATATAGTGGTCGCCGTATATAACAGGCTCGTGGAGGTTGGTATAGAAACTATGCATGCCATGCCCCATCTCATGGGCAAGGGTAAAGACGGCATCGAGGGTTCCATTAAAGTTTAGAAGAATATGCGGGTGTGAAGAGTGCGTTCCCCAGTTGTAGGCTCCTGAGCGTTTGCCATCGTTTTCGTAGACATCGACCCAGCGGGAGTTTAGGCCTTTTTCAAAATCAGCCAGATATTTTTTACCCATCGGAGCAAGACCCGCGATGATTTTTTGTTTGGCTTCATCGTAGGTATATTCTTTGGCTTTGCCCGGCAGAAGCGGCGCGCTCATATCATAGTTATAGAGTGTGTCCACACCAAGAATGCGTTTGCGGACGGCCGCCCATTTATGGAGCGGAGCAAGATTGGCATTTACCGCATCGACCAGATTATGATAGACGCTCGGCGGAATATTGTCGGCATCGAGGGCCATCTCAAGGCAGGTGTTGTAACCGCGGGCTTTCATCTGGAAATAGTCTGATTTAACCGATCCGGCCAGAGTCGCCGCAAGAGTGTTGACATGTTCAAGGTAGCCGCTATTGAAAGCGTGATTGGCGTCACGTCGCACACGTCGGTCAGGGGATTCGAGCAAAGCATAGTAGCGTTCTTTGGTCAGCTCGACTTCCTGACCAGTTTCATCTTTAATTGTGCCGTATGAAATATCGGCATTGTTTATCATTTCAAATATCTGCTGCGGCGATGAAGTTACCGGTCCTGCCATTGCCAGAAGTTCTTCTTCACGTTCGGAGAGAATATGCGCTCGTTGACGAGCAATGTCTTCGAGATAGAAGCGGTAGACATCAAGCTCGGGTGTGCTTTTGAGAAATGTCTGTAATTGATCGCCGCTGAGTGAGAGAATTTCAGGCACAATAAACGAAGTGGCCTGTCCAAATCGAGAATATAGCCCGGAAACCCGGTCCGACATTTCCTGCGCTTCGCTCACCTGCTGGTCCTCATCGAATTTCAGGTTGGCGTAGACATACAAATTGGACATGACCAGCCCGAGCGAGTCATTGAGTTTGAGCACTCCAACAAGCTGGGAGGGCGAGTTTTTGAGTGTGCCTTTATAGGCATCGAATTTGGTCAGGCTGGCTTCAAGGCTGCTGTATTCCTTTTCCCAAGCCTCTTTGGATGCATAGAGGCTGGTCAAATCCCATTTGTCTTTCTCGGCGATTTCAGAGCGTTTTTGGACGGCTTTGGTTTGGGCCAGAAGGATGGTTGCTCCCAATAAGAATACGAGCAGCAATCCAAAAAGGACATATCCAAATCCGGTCAATGTTAGGGGGCGGTTCATCTGTACTCCTCTGTTTTGTTTTTCTCTCTGGCGGGCAAAGTAACATTATAATTTACTTGTACACAAGATTGTATTTACTGAATTTTAGACGTACGTTACGGTATAGTTGTTCAATCTAATTCTTATTGGCAGAGGTCAGAATGGCATTTGTATACGCATCATCAGTAAAAATGCACCACACCGATGCGGCGGGACTGCTCTTTTTCGCACATCAACTGGCTTTTGTCCATGACTGCTATGAGGCATTTTTGGAAGAAGCGGGCTGTTCGATGCGGTATATACTCTCCGAATCAGATTTTCTTCTGCCGATAATCAAGGCCGAATCTGAATACAAAAAGTCGCTTTTTGTGGGAGACGAGCTTTGCATCGAAATGACTTGCGAAAGCAATTCGACACATGCCTTTGTCCTGGTTTATCGCCTGCTTAATGTTAAAAAAGAGTTGGTCGGAAGCGCGAAAACGGTACATATCTGTATCGACAAGACAACGCGCGCCAAGAAAGAACTTCCGAAGAAACTCCGCGACGCCCTTATTCACTGCTGCGAATAGATTTGGCCATCTGAGCTTCCGCATATTTTTGCAATGCTTTTCGGTCGCGCTTTATACCCGGCGAACTTAAATCTACATTATCAGGTAATAAAAAGAAGGCGGATGGTATCTTGAAACGGGGCAGAATGTTGGCGAGTGTTGCCCGGATGCGTGGTATCAAAGAGTCTATCAAAACGTGATCGGAGCTATTGAAGAGTCGAATGAGGGCGACCGGTCGGAAGCCAAATTGGGTATCGCTCACTGGCACAACAACAGCTTCGACAATCCCCTCGATTGTGGATAAAGCTCTCTCGATTTCCTCGGGATAAATATTTTCTCCGCCGGAAATAAATAGATTGTCTTTGCGGCCAGTCACAATCAAATCGCCCGAACTATCGAGTTTTCCCATATCTCCGGTGTGATACCATCCTCCATCATCAACCGGTTTGCGCACTGATTTGCCTTTGCAGTATCCTGCAAAAAGTGTTTGACCGCGCGTCAATATTTCACTATTGGCATCGATCTTCAATTCCCGGTAGGAAAGCACTTTGCCGGACGATCCTATCTTTGTGTCACTTCCCGATGTGATTGTCGCTGTCGATGTCATTTCGGTCAGGCCGTATGATGTGAAGACCGGCAATCCGAGCGAAAGAAGGCTTTGTATCAATCGATCCGATAGCGCGCTCCCACCGAGAAGAATGGCTTTAAGAAACGGGAATTGAGTTCGATGGATCGTCAGTTCTTCAAACAAACGCTGAGCCTGGGTTGAGACTATCGAGAGATGTGTGATTCTATTATCAACGAGTGATTCTACGATACTTTGCGATGAGTCATGGAAGACAACTGTCCCATGCGCAATTATCGCACGAAACAGAATGCCAAGTCCGCCGACATGGCAGAGCGGAAGTATCTGCAGCCAGCGACTACCTGTCTCAAATCGAAGAGCCTGATTAACCCCAAGCGCGCTATAATAATGATTGCCCAGTGTGTGCAATGCTGCTTTGGGGTTACCTGAACTGCCAGAAGTAAAAATCATAGTTGCCAGTTGGTTGGCTGATTGCTTTGATGGCAATGACATCCGGGACTTGGTGGTATTTTCAGCCAATAGTTCTTCCGCGGAATGCACATTAACACTATCAAAACCAGCGGCCGTCATATCACCATTTAGTATGACTAAATGGCTTGCATCTATTTGATTCAGCTGCATGGCGATAGCTTCTGTCGGCAGTCGTGTGCTTAAAGGTGCGGCGACAACACCGGCCTGGATTGCGCCCATCACAAGCAGGGCATAGTCTATAGAATTGCTGCCAATAATTGCAAGGCGGTCCCCGGGTCTGAGACCTGCATCTTTCAAATTCGAGGCAACCTGAGCCGCTCGCTGAAAGTATTTGGAATACGAAAAGGTTTGCCTGATGTCAACAAGCGCCGGTAGGTCGGCAAATTGTCCATCTAAGCTTTCAAAAAGTTGTAGCGTTTCAGACATTGCCAATCTCGATTAGCTTCTCAAAACAGATATGATCCTGGATGTTGTCATGAACTCCCAAATCGATCTTGCCATCAGCAATTGATAGAGGGGAACTTAGGATATCATCAGCGAGCCAGGAGAGCGTATCAAAACCACAGGCGATTTGCGGATCAGGCAATGCAGATGCAAACGAAGCCAGCGCATAGATGCCGAGCGATGATTCGAAGGCGGAACTGACAACTGGCGTGATATTTTGATCCGCTGCTTTTTTTGTCAACAGCAAGCTTCGCTCGAATCCGCCCAAAACCGTTGGACGAATGACGACAGCCACAAGCCCCCCAAATACCTGAAGTGTCAGACTTGGGCTATCTTTCGCCGTATTCGCATCTGAAAGAGACTCGTCCAGACAAATAGGCATTCCCGTTTGCTCATAGAGTTCCTCAAGCCTTGTGGAATCCGCGAGCGGTTCTTCGATGTATTCAATCTCGCACTGCGCAACACCTTTCCCAAATGAAACCGCATCTTCAAACGACCATGCCCGGTTTGCGTCGAGTCTGAGTTTTATTTCCGTTCCTATTGCCTGTCGAACAGAATTGATTAGGGAAATCTCTTCGCTAAGCGGCAAACGGCCAACTTTAATTTTGAGGGTCATGTAACCTTCAGCAACAAACGCAATAGCTCTCGATTGTATTTCCTTAACAGTCCCAACAATCAAGCCATTGACATTGACAAATCCGGCGGATTTTTCTAAAAACAGTTTGCGTAGTGGAAGCTGTTGCTGCGACGTTATAAGATTTAGTCCTGCCATTTCCAAACCCATGCGCACCGATGGATAAATCCTCTGGCCAAGGCAGACATTCTGTGTATAGAGCCATCGTTCGAAACCGTTATTGTGCCCGATTACATTTT
The DNA here is from genome assembly GCA_034439475.1 of Candidatus Zixiibacteriota bacterium. NCBI lineage: Bacteria > Pseudomonadati > Candidatus Zixiibacteriota > Candidatus Zixiibacteriota bacterium. Next base: position 29,202 of record JAWXAN010000035.1, on the reverse strand, counting down.
CCGGAATTGCTATTTTCAATAATCTCTGCCGCAAAAGCTTACACTGAGTTGTAGCCTCATCCACCGACTCCGCGCTCACACCCGGCAAAGGCGCACATTCTCCATAACCAGTGACGCAATCCGTATCTGTCAGGCCAATAACCAGCCCCACCCGAGTCGAAATTATCTTATGTCTAAGTGTCAGTGGCCGACGAAGCGGCAACTCGTAACGATAAATCCGAATATCTGAAATTGTCATAAAAGCCAGCCGAGCGAAAACAAAAGGGTGTGAGCCAGCATCAATTGCCCGGTTGCGCCAAGCATTGCATTGAGCACTTCAGGATCACGGGTGCTGAATATCTTCCTTGATATAAAGAAAGCGAATGGTAATGTTATCAGTGAAAGAATTGCCCATATCTGGCCGGAATTGAGCACTACAACCAGAAGCGGTACCTGTAGCGCAAGCATGACCGAGAGGAGGTACTGCATTCGCGTCCATTCCGCGCCAAATCGAACAGCCAGCGTTTTTTTGCCAGCGTACCGATCTCCTTCAATATCGCGCAGATTATTTACCGTGAGTATCGCAACCGAAAATAATCCCGGAGCAAAACCGGCGATCACAACCGAGGTGTTCAGATCAAGCGCTTGGATGTAATAGGTTCCAGCGACAGCTATCGGGCCGAAAAATATGAAGGCAAAAATTTCACCAAGCCCGTTATATCCCAGCGGAAACGGCCCGCCCGTATAAAGAACACCGAAGAGAATTGAGAATAGCCCAATTGTCACAATCGGCCACCCGCCGCGGGAGACAAGATAAATTCCGGCGATAAAGGCAAGCGTAAAGGCGGCAATAGTCGCGCGGATTATGGCATGTGAGGAGACCAGACCCGCCTGTGTCACTCGTTTCGGGCCGACCCGCTCATTTGTGTCGCTCCCTTTGATAAAGTCAAAATAGTCATTGGCGAGATTTGTGCCGATTTGGATCATCAAGCCGCCAAACAAAGCGGCAAGCGCTGGCAAAAGGTGGAAGCCATTGTCGGCTTTGGCAAAAGCGCAGCCGAGAATTACCGGCGAGACAGCCGCCCAGAGAGTTTTTGGACGGATGGCCAGAATCCAAATGTTAAGAGCTGATAACGGCATTATGAGTCAATGTTATGGACGGCGCGGAAACTTTGAAAAATCCGGCTTACGTTTTTCAACAAACGCATTGCGGCCTTCCTGCGCTTCCTCGCTCATATAATAAAGGAGCGTCGCGTTACCGGCCAATTCCTGCAGACCGGCCTGGCCGTCGCAGTCGGCATTGAGCGCGGCTTTGAGTGTGCGAATTGCCATCGGGGAATTGGCCAGAATCTCGCGCGACCATTGGATTGTTTCGGCCTCAAGTTCAGCCAGCGGCACAACTGTATTCACCAGTCCCATCGCCAGAGCCTGCGCAGCGTTATACTGGCGGCACAAAAACCAAATCTCACGCGCCTTTTTTTGGCCGACCAGCCGAGCCATATATGAAGCCCCATACCCACCATCGAATGAGCCGACTTTGGGGCCGGTCTGTCCGAAAATGGCATTATCGGCGGCGATAGTAAGGTCGCAAAGCATGTGCAAAACATGACCGCCTCCGATGGCATAGCCGGCTACCATGGCGATTATCGGCTTGGGACACGTGCGCATCTGTCTTTGAAAATCCAACACGTTCAGTTGATCTATGCCTGTTGTGTCAGTGTAACCGGCATCGCCGCGAATTTTCTGGTCGCCGCCACTGCAGAATGCCTTGTCCCCGGCGCCGGTAAGAATGACGACCCCTATTGTCTGATCATGGCGGGCATCAGAGAGGGCCGCCGACATTTCATTTACCGTGAGCGGTCGGAAGGCATTGCGGATTTCGGGTCGGTTGATTGTGATTTTTGCGATGCCGTCGGCTTTGTGATAGAGTATGTCGGTATACGAGCCGTGTGATTCCCACTGAACAGTTGAAACGGGCATTTGCTTATCCTCAATGTCTGGCGTCCAAAAATTGTTCTATACTTTCGCATATTGCCAAGGGCTTCTCAAATGGAAGCGCGTGGCCTGCCGATTGAATAATACGCAGTTGCGCCGACGGGCACAAGGAGGCCATTTCTTCAGCGATGGCAATAAATTTCGGGTCGTATTCTCCTACAGGAAGCAGAACTGGCATCTGAATAGTAGGAAGCTCTGGCCAGAGTGATGGCTGTGCGCCAGTTCCGGCGTGCTTGAGTGAGTTCATGAGCCCCTGAGCATTGTTATTAAGCCTGCTTTGACGAATAGCTTTGAATACTTCCTCGTGTTCTATTAGGGACGCAAAAAGTTTTTGGCTATACCAAAAATCGATAAAAGTCTCGAGCGGATCGATTGCAAGTCTTGCTCTCAGTTGGGTATCCTGCGCACGCCGAAGATGTCGTTCCTGGTCTGTTTTCAGTCCGGGAGATGCAGAGATGAGAGTTATGCTTCGTATTCGAGTCGAAAAGCGCAGCGCAAGAAAGAGAGCCAGCCTTCCGCCCATCGAATAGCCCGTTATATCTGCCGCAACGATCTTTTCCCTATCCAATATCTCGATAATAAGTTTCGCTGTTCGCTCGAAAGTATAGTCGTTTTCGTTCGAGAGCAGTGATTGTCCATGCCCCGGCAAGTCAACTGCAAGTATGCGGTGTGTCCCCGACAGTCGCTCGGCGATTTTCTGCCAGTCATGAACGCTTCCGAGAAATCCATGCAGAAGAATGAGTGTGGGAAGTTCCTTGTAACCGGAAAGAAAGTAATTTAGGGAAACAGTCATCAGAGTTGTTTTTATAATTGGGAGAGTTTTTCTGAGACTTCGGTTACGATTGCTTTGTGCAACGCCATATCCTTTTCGCGGTCCAGAGTGATTTCAATTATCGCAGATTTCCCAGACTTTACTCCCTGCTGATACTGATTCACAAAATCCGATCTTGTCCTGGGATTGACATAGGGAATTAAGAAAAGTTTCGCGGCATGTTCAAAAGAAAGATTATGAGGTGTTATAAAATACTTCTCAAAAATAGTATCGAACTTCGCAATTGGCAAATGGGCAAATATCCCGCCCCCATTATTGTTCAAGATGACTATAATAATTTGTTGTGAAGATTGTTTCACAAGCGCCAACGAGTTTAGATCGTAGAGAAAGGCAAGGTCGCCGATGAGCAGGGTGACTGGCTGACCCAATCCTTGGGCAAACCCGACAGCCGAGGCGATTGTGCCATCAATGCCGCTCACTCCTCTATTTGAGCCGACCGTGACATTGTAATTGCTTTTTGAACCGTACATATTCATCAAGCGAATAGGCATGCTCGAAGCCAAAAACAGCCCGCTGTTATCAGCGATTTGTTTCGATAACTCAAATACTACTCCAACATCTGTTAATGCTTCGGCCTTGGAAAATTTGCCGCAAATTATTTGTTGAGATATCTCTGAGGATTTAGTCAGCAATCCAGTTAGACGTGATTGGCTCTGATTTCTCTTGGTTAGAAGCTGAGCGCAGAAAGTTGCAATATCTGCCTCTATCCGCTGGGTTAGCTGGTGCGATGGGTCTATTATCCGGGGCACGCTGTCAATCTGAACAAAATGAACTGGCCTTGTTTGTGCGATAAAATCCTGAAGCATTCTCGAGACAAATTGTCCGCCAATATGCAAAATAAAATCAAGGTTGATTTCTCTCCCATGCACTTCGCTTCCGAGAAACAAATCATAATGCACAATCAGACTGTCAACTGAAAATCCAAAGTATAAGCCAGAAGTCACATCCGCAAACACTGGCCAATCAAGTGTTTTGCAGAGCAAGGCAGCACTTTCCCGCTCTTCTTTTGTTCGTAGCTGTCCGACAATGACCAAGCCTCGTGATGATTGACCTATTTCGGAGGCAAGATGGTCGATGGCTGTTTTATCGCAGGTGGATTTGCCAACCTGATGCCGAGTATTCGGATTGTTGTTTTTTGACCAGGTTTCGACAGGTTTGAGATATGAGAGAAAATCCTCGCCACTCTCTATCGGAGCAAGCGGCTCACGAAAGCGACAATTGATATGTACGGGTCCCGGCTCGGACCCATGGGCCAAACGAACCGCGTAGTCGACAGTGGCAAGGACAAACAAAGAACTGATAGCGATATCGGGGCAAGGCAAATCAATCGAGTGCCGTGCATACCTGCCAAATAATCCGGCTTGGTGTATCGTTTGATTCGCCCCAACATCATGAAGCTCGGTCGGCCTGTCGGCAGAAAGAATAATAAGCGGAAGATTGTCCATTGATGCTTCTATAACCGAAGGGAAATATTCTGCGACCGCTGTCCCACTTGTACAAATCAGCACCGCCGCTTTTCTGGCTGCGCGCGCGTAACCAATGGCGCAAAAAGCCGCGCCCCGTTCATCAAAATGAATTACGCTCTCGGCTCTACTATTTTGCGCAACTGCGGCTACAAGCGGTGTCGAGCGCGAACCGGGCGAAATATAAAACTGTGTGATATTATGCCGGGAAAGTTCTTCGATGAGTAAACCCGCCCAGACACTATTAATGTTGGCGGTAGAGAAAATCATTGTCCGGTCGCGGCCTCTAACAATCCCGCCACCTTTGCCTCGATCTCATCCCACTCTCCTTCCGGAGTTGAGCCCTTGACGATTCCGGCTCCGGCATAGAGACACAGGCGATTGTTGCTAATAAGTCCGCAACGTATAGCAACGGCAAACTCTGCCGAATCATAGCCCACCCAGCCAACCGGGCCGGCATACCAACCGCGGTCAAATTGTTCAAGTCCAGCGATACGGACGCGGGCGTCATCGATTGGGAAACCGCCGACTGCCGGAGTAGGGTGAAGCGCGGAAATGAGATTGGCATCGGTTACGGTGTCACGGAGCTGTCCATTAAACCGTGAGATAAGATGGTGTACACGGCTGAGAGGCAATAACTCGGGTTGATTTCCTGAGTCGAGTTTGTCGCAAAGGTTTGAGAGCCGTCCTTTTATTCCTTCGACTACGAGCGCATGTTCATGTCGGTCTTTGACCGAGGCAAGCAATGCCTGCCTGAGTTTACGATCTTCGTTTTCATCCAAGCCGCGCCGAATCGTTCCGGCGATAGCCTCACTCGAAACTTTCCGTCCTTGGCGATAATAGAGCAGCTCCGGAGATGCCGAAACAAATGCCGTCAGGTAGGCCGGCTGGAAGCCGATGAGGAAGGATGGCTCATTCTCCTGGCTGAGTTTGGATAGGAAGCTCCAAGGTGAGACAGACTGTGAAAAATCAAGCAACGCTTGGCGGGACAAAACTATTTTTTGTGGTTCTCCTGAACGAAGCGAGCTTATTGCTTCGCCTGCAGCTAAAAGCCATGATTTCTCTTCGGGAAAATTGACCCTGGTCGTGAGTGAGCTTGCGCTCCGGTCCCTATCAGATGATTCTGGTGAGAAAACAAGCTCATCAATTTCCTCACTCAGATTTACCAGAGAGCCATCGGTCAATTCATTCCCCATCAGGTTGATGGCAAAGCAAAGATATCCGCCTTTTCGATTCAACTCAAATCGCGGAAGAATAAACAGCGCGTCTCCATAAGGCTCCCAAGCTGGATCATGGTGGCGGCTGTATGGATCAAACCGAAATCCGCCATAGAGGCGGAGCGTCGGATACTCTTTTGCGGTAAGGCTATGCAATTTCCCGAAAAGTGAATGATAGGTGTCGCCCGGTAAAGAACGGACAATTCTTGAGGCGCCAATGCCTGCTGTTTCATCGCGCGACTCACGCTCCCGCCAATAGAACTTGAAATCGTTCTTTTGCAAAGCAAGCCAATCGAGCAGATTGAGATTGTCCATCTCGAATTGTGTTTCGACGCGGATGACCGATGGATCACCCTCGGTGGAGGAAAGTTTCGCACGGTTTAATGGATTAGTCAGAAGTTCTTTGATCTGTCTACGAATTTCACGTTGATTGCCATATGACAACGTGGAAGCTGTGCCGGGCATTATTTACGTCCTGTGTACATGGTTGCAATTCCGAAAGTCAGTGGATGGGCGCTCGTCTGTTTAAAGCCTGAATCAGACAGTATAGTACAAAACTGCTCGCCGTAGGGAAAGCTCTCTACCGTTTGATTCAGGTATCGATACGCGCCACTGTCGCCTGAGATAAGTCCGCCGAGCCGCGGAAGAATCTGCCGAAAATAGAACAGATAGAGTGCCCTCATGAGGCGGTTGGGCGGCAGCGAAAATTCGAGGATGATAATCTGTCCGTCAGCTTTGAGCACTCGTCTCATCTCGGAAAGCGAGGTTGTGATATCCATCACATTGCGAATACCAAAGGACATAGTAAGAGTATCAAAGCTGTTGTCTTGAAATGGAAGTTTTTCCGCCGACGAGAGCATAAGCGACAGTTTCTCGGTTAGATTTCGCTCTTCAATTTTCTTTCGTCCGATCATCAGCATCTGTTCGGCAGGGTCAATGCCCATCCCTCTGACGACTTTTCCGCTGTCATAGGCCGCCAGCAGCTGATCGCCGGTTCCGGTAGCGAGGTCCAGCAGATGCAAATTGTTTCCTTCGATTGTGTCGGCAACTTTGCGACGCCATTGTTTGTCACGGTTGCCGGAGAGAAGGTGATTGAGGAGATCGTAACGATGGGCTATACGATCAAACATGCCGGGGATCGGATTTCTTAAAAATTTTTGCGACGCCGGTGAGACGGAATTGTCGCTGGAGGAACGTAAGATGGTTACTAGTCTGGTCGCGCTCATTTTCTCCTTCTATAACCCGCAATATGATAAACTGGTTTCGACCAAGTTGGCTTCGCCTCCAGTTCCAAGCTGATAATATAGTCTGACAAAATGATGAGGCAAGGATTATCCAAAAAAACTCCCTCAGACTTTGATTCTCAAGATCGTCCAGCCATGAAATCAGTTACCGAGAGAGCCCTGACTGGCTATACTGCTTGTTGTTATGGGACAAAGGAGTGAAGGAGAAGTGAACCCACCACAGCGGGCAGGCATGAGATTGCCGGTTCGCTGCAGACCCGGCGTGATGGGACGAACGCTGAGTTCTTTAATTCCTGTAGCCCACCCAACGGGTGGGTTTTTATATGGCTCGTATGAGGACAGACTGTTTGATGAGATATGGTGCGGGGCAGAGACACCCCGCACGAACATTTCGGGTACCACACTCCACCTCGGCGCACTGGAAAGACAAGAAAAAACGAACTGAGATTGCCGCGTCATTCGGCTTCGCCTCACTCCTCGCGCCGACGCACTGGGGGATTAGCTGGTGCACGAGGCTCTCAAGTCCGACGGGAGTGGAACGTCACCAACCACTTAAAGAAGCTAAACCGGACTGGAATAATCAAAATGCATCGAAACAGGAATTATTAACCAATGACATCACCCCAGCCCCTACTTCTTGACCGTGAACGAGTGACACTTGCCGACTTCCATGAAAATGTTGTCCGACGCATGTACGCCGAATCAGTTCTCGACGACACAATTGTCGAGCGAATTACCTACCTCTCCGATGGTCTTCGAGTCAAAGGCTATCTTGCCAAACCGAAGGCGCCGGGAAAATATCCCCTTCTTATCTGGAATCGTGGAGGATACGGGACACGAGGAGCATTGGATGACCTTACAGCCTATTTGATTTTGGCCTCTACCGCAGTTTGGGGATACATCCTCCTTGCCACTCACTATCGAGGAAATCTCGGCGGCGAGGGCGTCGAAGATTGGGGAGGAAACGATGTTCATGATTCGCTCAATCTCATCGATGTTGCCAAGGAATTGCCAGAGTGTGATATAACGCGAATTGGCATCGAAGGCGCCTCACGCGGGGGGATGACCACCTATAGGGTTCTGACAATGTATGACAAATTCCGCTGTGGAATCATCCACGCCGGAGTTGCCGATCTTTTTAGGCTCGCGGGAAAAAAACCGAGCTTCACATCGGTCATCAATCTGCATTTAGGAAATCTGAGCGAAACTGATCGTAACAAAGAGATCAAAAAACGCTCAGCGGTCTGCTTTGCCGACAAACTTCCCAAAAATGTTCCATTGCTTCTTCTGCATGGAACCAAGGATCAGACCGTCCCGATCGAGCAATCTCAACTACTCGTTGCGCAACTCAAAGCCCATAATATACCGCACGAATTTATCAAGATTCAAGACGGCGGACATGTCTCACTCAAGGATAAATCGTATATCGAGATTGACCGCTATCGAAGGAAATGGCTTGAAAAATATCTGAAGTGACAAGGTCTCATTTTTTTAATACCCTCCTGTCTAGGCTGTCAAAACATACGCAATCTCTAACTGTATAAAAGATAGGCGAATACGAGCCTTCGGTTGACTGGCATGAGTTACCTCCAAAGCCATTATCTCCTTGCCTCGCAAAGGGATTTTGGTATATTAGTCGACTCTGGAGGAACGGCTTACGCGTTTTTCCGAGGTTTTGTATTGCGTAATTTTTTATCGAAGGAGTTCACCGACTCAAAAGTTGATACGGTGAGTGGGTTGTAAATGTTTTCCAGTTTGACCGATAAGCTTGAGCTTGCCTTCAAAAAACTTCGTGGGCACGGAAAGCTTACCGAAACCAATATTAAGGACTCGATGCGCGAGGTTCGCCAAGCGCTGCTCGAGGCAGATGTCAATTATAAAGTTGTCCGCGATTTTATAAAAAATATCGAAGAGAAAGCGCTCGGGACCGAAGTCCTTCAAGCTATTGATCCGGGTCAACTTATAGTCAAAGTCGTTCATGACGAACTCGTTGGATTGCTTGGTGGGGCATCGGAACCGCTTGCGCCGATTGACAAATCTCCAACCGTGTACATGGTGTGCGGACTGCAGGGTTCAGGCAAAACGACGCTTGCAGGCAAAATTGCCCTTATGGCAAAGCGGAAAAATAAAAAGCCGCTTCTTGTCGCCGCCGACATTTATCGTCCGGCCGCGGTCAAACAGCTCAAAGTCCTCGCCGATTCGATAGGCGTCGAGCACTTCTTTGTCGAAGGGAAGACCCCGCCGGAGATTTGTCTTGAGGGATTCAAATACGCCCAGAAAAATTTTATTGATCTGGTTATTCTTGACACCGCCGGACGTCTGCACATAGACAACGATCTCATGAATGAACTTGAGGACATTAAAAGGCTCGTCAAGCCCGATGAGATTCTTCTTGTCGCCGATGCAATGACCGGCCAGGATGCAGTCAATGTCGCCGAAAAATTCCACGCCAAGCTTATGATAACCGGTGTCGCGCTGACAAAACTTGACGGCGATGCCCGAGGCGGCGCGGCCTTGTCAATTCGTAAAGTAACCGGCCGCCCGATTAAATTGGCTTCAACTGGGGAAAAACTTTCGGACCTTGAGGTGTTCCATCCGGATCGCATGGCATCGCGAATCCTCGGTATGGGGGATATTGTCACCCTCGTTGAAAAGGCGCAGGAGACCGTCGATGTCGAGCAGGCCCAGAGAATGCAGGAGAGACTGCTCAAAGCCCAGTTTGATTTTGAGGATTTTCTGACGCAGATGAATCAGCTAAAGAAAATGGGACCGCTCGAATCTGTTATTGGAATGATTCCCGGAGTCGGCAAAGCGCTCAAAGGAGTCAAAGTCGACGAAAAAGAAGTCGAGCGCACCGCGGCAATTATAAAATCTATGACCCTCGAGGAACGCCGCAAGCCGATAATAATTGACGGCTCACGTAAGCGGCGTATTGCCCTTGGGTCGGGCACATCGGCGCAGGAAGTGAACGCGCTGATCAAGCAGTTTTTCGCAATGCAAAAGATGTTTAGTTCATTTGGTAATAATAAAAAACGGTTCACTGCAATGGCCCGAGGGTTGCGTCATTAGGACGCCTCGCGGTATTGCGCGAACACAGAGGAGGTATCATTGGCAGTTCATCTGAGACTACGGCGTATGGGCACCCACAAGCGCCCCTATTACCGTATTGTCGCGGCTGATTCCCGTCGCGCCCGAGATGGCAAATTTTTAGAGCTTCTTGGCACTTACGATCCGATTACTGTACCTGCGAAGGTAACAGTGGTCGAGGACAAGATAACCAAGTGGCTCGATCAAGGCGCTATCCCAAGTGACACCGTCGGCTCTTTGCTCACGCAAATCGGTTTTATTGAAAAATATCATCAGGCAAAAAAGGGAGTCGATGTTTCGGCAATCGTGCTGAAGTCCACGATTAAAGAGCGAAAGAAAAAGACGCGCAAAATGAAAAAGGCATCGGTCACTGCCGAGGCTCCAGCCGCTGTTTGATTCTGACAAGACGTCGGAAGTATACCAGCAGTGTGATCTGACTTCACGTGATTCGTGCGCGTTAGTTTTTTAGCTTCGATTTTAGATTAAATCGAATAAAGAGCAACGGTCCGTCGGCGAACATAACTGTCTTACGAAAGGACTCAGACATGAAGGAATTCATTGAATTCATTGCCAGGGCATTGGTCGACCAGCCGGATAAGGTCAGCGTGAATGAAATTGAAGGAGAGCGGACAACCATCTACGAGCTTCGCGTCGGCGATGGCGATCTCGGGAAAGTTATCGGCAAAGCCGGTCAAACGGCCAAATCGATCCGCACGATACTTGCCGCCGCCGCGGCCCGTACAGGAAAACGGGCGGTGCTTGAGATTCTGGAGTAAGACAGGTTGACACCGCGATATGTATCGGTCGGAAAGCTGGGAAGACCGCGCGGGGTACATGGCGAGATTTGGATAACGCCGGACACCGATTTCCTTGAGCGCTTTGCCGATTTGAAATTGATTTATTTGCGTAATCGCGCCGAGTGGGAGGAATTTAAGGTTATCTCCTCGCGGGTTATCTCAAATCGACCAGCCATCCGGCTTGAGGGAATAAAGACGCCGGAAGATGCCAGCCGACTAACTAATCGAGAACTCGCGGTGATAGCGGAAGATATAGTTGAACTGCCGAGCAATACATACTATCAGTTTGATTTGGTCGGCTGTAAAGTGTACGACGATGAGAAAGGCGAACTGTTGGGCGAACTAGTTGACATCCACCATTATCCGGCCAACGATGTCTATGTCATTCGAGGCGTTCATGGCCGCGAAGTCCTTTACCCGGCAGTGAAGCAATTTATAAAAACTGTTGATGTTGAAAATAAACGGCTCGTGGTAGCCGAGGCAGGACTGTTCGGCGAGTAATACAATGCTTGCCTGACTGAAAAGATGAAATTTGAAATAATAACGCTCTTCCCGGACTATTTTACGCTGTCGCTGAAACAGTCTCTGCTCGGGAAAGCGCAGGAAAAAAAACTCTTTGAGATCGAAATTATACAATTGCGGGATTTTGCAACTGACAAGCACCATACCGTCGATGACACCCCCTTCGGCGGCGGAGGCGGGATGGTGATGAAAATCGATCCGCTCGATGAATGCCTCAAGAGTCTTGGCTATGAGCACAAAAATGCTGGTGGAAGTGTGAAGGAGGACAAAGCGCATCTTGTGCTTACCTCGGCGGCAGGCAGGCCGTTCACACAGGATATGGCGATCCGCTATTCGTTATCTGACCGAATGACCATCATTTGCGGACACTACCTTGGGATTGATGAACGAATAAATGACCTCTACGATGTAGAAGAAGTCTCAATTGGCGATTATGTCCTCACCGGCGGAGAACCCGCGGCGGCGGTAATGGTCGATGCGGTCGGCAGGCTGATACCGAAGGTGCTCGGTAACTTTGAGTCGGCCTTGGATGATTCATATATGAATCAGATGCTTGGCTCGCCATGCTACACCAAACCTGCCGAATATGAAGGTATAGCTGTCCCGCAGGAATTGCTTTCCGGCAACCATGTCGAGATAAAAAAATATCGCCGCAGAGCAGCTATTAGAAAGTGTTTGAAATACCGCCCCGATTTGCTCCAGCAGGCGGAAATGAACAATGATGAACGGCGATTCATGGAATCGCTCCAAAAATTAGATAAAGTGAATTAATAAGAGTACGTATAGAGAAAGGATGTTTCGGTGAAACAGATTGAACAGATCGAAAAGATGTATCTTCGGGATGATTATCCTGAATTCAATCCAGGTGATACGATAAAAGTACACGTGAAAATTAAAGAAGGCGACAAGGAGCGAATCCAGGTCTTTGAAGGAATCGTCATTGCCCGGACCGGTTCTGGCACAGGCGCGGCGTTTACAGTCCGTAAAATGTCCCAAGGGATAGGGGTCGAACGAACATTCCCGCTCTGCTCGCCAAACATTGCCAAAGTCGAACGTATGCGTGTCGGTCTGGTCAGACGAAGCAAATTGTATTATCTGCGCAATCTCACCGGTAAATCAGCTCGTATCAAAGAGCAGTTGGCCGATGTGAGCAAAGAGGGCAAGAAGTAGTTTTTTTCGCTTCTCTTTTGGTCTCTGACGAAATAAAAATTCCGCTCTGTTGATTCGGAGCGGCATTTTTTTGTTTATACAAGCTGACTCGCTTCCGTCGGATCTTGCCCACTCCGAGGCAACGAGGAGGAGTGCTGAGGCGACCGAAGTCCGCCAGTGGTGGATGACCTGACGGTCACTTAGTGGCTACCGTGACGTCCCGCACGACGAACGATACTCAGTGGTTGGTATACGTTCCGGTGCACCAACATTCTCTAAACGTGTCGTTGCGAGGAGTGAGTCCGCTAATGAGGGCGAGCGACGTGGCAATCTCAGTTCTTGAAATGCAATTATTCCAGTTCGCAGTGGTGGAGAATCCATCTTCATCTTCGTGCAGGCCGTCTCTGGCCTGCACCACCTCTAAGTCTTAATCTTCGTTGGAATGTGCGGTCCCCACAAATGCGACTCCTCATCCAGTCTTCGACATCCTTCCATCAGAATCGACTCATTTGGGGCGCTCGTGTTGCGCTCGGGGATTTCTTCCGGTTTCACCGGCTGGGTAGACCAGAATCCTTTGGTAAAGGCAATTCCTTCATACACTGCTTCGGCTCCGAATTTGCCGCAGCCATGAGCATGAACAATTTCGCCCTGATTGAGAAAAATCACAAGTTCTTTGCTGTCGTGCAAAAGCGTGATCCGGACAGACTTCCTGCTTGGTCCCAAAGCTTGAAGCAGGTCAATCAGATTCATGCTTTCAATATTACCAATTGACCCGGTTGAGTCATGGTGATCTTCGCGGGTCTGCGCGCCGGATTCAAGACGCGACTGTACTTTTGTCATTTTGGCGACGAGCAGATCATAGCTGTTATCAAGCGGCAGCAGGTCTTCGATACCCCGTTTAAAAATTGAGGTAAGATGCGGGGTCATCCAGTGGTCGACTAAAAGAAAGACCGGAATCGAGGCCAGCTCTATTCCTCTGTCAGCGAAGGAGTCTATAAGTCTATGGATTACGCTTGGCTCACCATGCTGGGCCAAAACCATCATATCCGGCCTTCCCCTCTCAAAGAGGTCGCCAAAATTATCGGGCGCATGTTGCACAACTGCGCGGAAGCCTTCTTTACGAAGTTTATTTTCAATGCCGCTTCCGAGCGCGACATCCTCGCAGAATATCATGACTTGATTGAAACGACCGCGCGGAGGCGAAATGAGCAGGTCGCTCTGAATTAGCGTGATAAACGATTCAACAACCTCGGTCAGGAAGAGTTTGCCAACCAGAGCTTTTAATTTAGCGCTGAGGACATCGAACTTATCGAGCGACATCTTCTGACTGGTTGGAATGTTATCACAGAAAATATCAATGATAGTCAGGATATTTCCGCCAAGCGCTTCAATTGGCAGTCGCTTTTGGTATTTGTCGTGGAGATTTATATACATCTTTTTCAGAATACCAATCACGACCGGCGAGTAATTCAGGGAGTCCAGAAGTTTGACTGTTAACAAAATGGAATCGCGGCTGTCTTCGGGCGATTCACTGCTCCCGTAATATGTCTTTGCCAGATCGTGCAGATATCCCGCAGTTGCTATCACAAGCCGGTCTTTGGCCGGGAGTCCCATCTGTTTGCACAGACGCTCGGCATAGAGACCGACCGTTCCGCTGTGATTTCCGGGACGGTTATCTTTTGAGGAGAGTATCGATGTAAAAAGATGCAAACTTTTCAAGTGCAAATCTATCTGGGCTTCGTCCATATTTTGAAGCAACAGACCGGCCATCGATTCGTAGTATCGCACACTCGTGCGAGGCGAGGATTTTCTCAGGCGGTCGATGAGGTCGAGGTAGTCTCCTTGAACGGTATCACGGATAAATACCGTGTCAAACTGTCGCCCTGACATAAGGTCCATTGCTTCGTCCGCCGAATCAGCGGTTTTGACCTGATATTGATCGTGCTCGAGTGACCCGCGAAGGTGATTGTCTGCTTGCGGATCGTCGGTGACCAGCAAAATTGACATACGCTGAGGATTGAGTGTCAGCGGCACAGAATCATTAAATCCGCCTTCAGCGGACGCCGAAATTTCAGTCCCGGGTGGCTGCGGCGAAGCCTGAGCCAGACGCGGGAGATAGCGCTCAGCAATGACGCTTTTGAGAGCAATTTCTGCGGCCACATAAAGTTTGATAATTTTGCCCCGCGCAACAAAATCCAATTCTTCAATGAGTCCTGCGGCATGCGGGTCATCGCAGGCGACTTTCAACGTATTATCTTCGGGATCATAATCAAACGGCACAACCATTCTCGACACGGCGACCTTTGCCGATATGAAGCGAATGACCAGATCGGGAATGTCGATCGCTGATAGCACTACGCCATCGCAGCGATATTGTTTGGCAAGCGCTCGCACAAGTCCGGCTTCATGGATATATCCCCGCCTGAGAAGATGCGATCCGAGCTTGCCACCATATTCCTTTTGGTAGCGGAGAGCCTCTTTGACTTGATCCTCAGTGACAAGACCCTCCATCATGAGGATCTGGTCCAAGCGCATTGGGAGTTTTTTTTCTTCGGGGTTCGTGCTCATAGTCCTTTGCGGGCGAAGTTGGAATAGAGGTTTGTGTTTGTCCAGTGCGAAGCGGGCTTGTGTTCCGCCTACAGAGGCTTGCGTCTTGCCATACCAAACCGTAGAAGTGTCATACGTCGCACAATCGCAGCCTTAATGACATACCGTCGGCTGGTAAAACGCAGCCAAAGAAGCGGCGAGTAGCGCAAAAGTCGAATATGTCTCTGAAGTCTATTCATACACTGCCTATTGATGAATAGTATCGGCTTATGACGGGGATATTAAAGCTACTAAAGTAACAGTTGGCATGTTCAATTTTTGCGCACCAGTAGTTAAAGAGGAGATAACGGTCTCGCACCCAAGGTAAGAGAACCTGAGATTGCCAGTGCCAGCCCGCTGTGGCGGAGTGAGGTACCCAAAAACTTCGTGCAGGCCGTCTCTGGCCTGCACCATATCTAAGAAACATTTTGTTCTCACACCGCTCGTATGGTCTGCCTGAGGCTATCCGAAGTGATAATGGTCCTCCCTTTGCGACGACGACCGTCGGCGGACTCTCCCTGATATCTATTTGGCTCCTCAGACTGGGTATTATCCCTGAGAGAATTGCTCCTGGAGTCCCGGCTCAGAATGGCCGTCATGAACGCATGCATCGGACGCTCAAAGCCCAGACGGCTTCTCCGCCCAAGGCAACCCTGCGTGCACAACAGAGAGCTTTTGATGCCTTCCGCCATGAGTATAACAATGACCGTCCTCATGAAGGCATAGGACAGAAGACGCCGCAGAGTCTCTTTGCTCTCTCGCGGCGGACATATCCGTCACGACTGCCGGAGATAAAGTATCCTGACCATTTCCTGGTTCGCACGGTTCATGGACAAGGCGACCTCAGATGGAAATCACGACAAATTTATCTCAGCGCTACCTTAGCCGGACAGCACATAGGCATGGAAGAGACTGAGACTGACCGCTGGACTATTTGGTTTGGACCGATTAGATTAGCCGTGCTTGATACGAAAACATACTGTCTGCGACATTACCCGAGACGATGGAGACATCGGAAAGAAAGATGACAAAACCACAAAAGTGTCAACCATGTCCCTGGATAGATATGTCAACTATGTAACCGTTCATACAGTATAAAAACCCACCCGTTGGGTGGGCTACAAATGATAAAAAATAACATAGTCCCGCCCGCCCCCCGCGACGGCAGTCAGGCGCCACCAATCCCACATCAGTATACTCAGACAGAAACCTGTTGTCTCGCCTTCTCCGGGGCAGGTGTCCAGTAGCAATCTGGTCAAACAGACTGGTATCCTATCTCCGAGAATAAGAAAAAAATGACCCCAACGGGAGTCGAACCCGTGCTACCGCCGTGAAAGGGCGATGTCCTAACCACTAGACGATGGGGTCAGACAGATAAATTGCAGTCGAAAGTATACTTCCGCTTCCAGCGGGATGTCAAGCTCTTTTGCGCCTGACAATCTTTGGCTTACTAACTGTAAAACGCGAACAATGCTCACAAAGGTCTCTTCGCCAGCTCACCATTATACACCAAAGCAAAAAAATAAAAGCAGGCGATTGCTCACCTGCCCTCGTTGCTCTCTTACAAAAAGTCATAAGAGAAATTATACCGTAATATCTGCAATAAACTTGAATTCGACAAGAATTAATTCACAATGCAGTCAAGAATCAGCAGTTTTTTTGTACTACGAAACGGATCATCAAAGCAAGCGTGTGACCGATCGAACACGCGCTACGAAGAACCAGAGGATGCCATCCAACGGAGTCGGACGCGTCTGTTACAAACTATTTCCTCGCCCGAATCATCAGAAATAAGCCCACCAGAAAAAACAGGCCGTTGATTCCCCAGGCTGCGACATCTTCCGAAATCTTCTGATTGTAGCCCGACGACTGGCTGATGCGAAAAAGCACAAAATAAGAAAGCGCGATAAGCGCTCCCGCGGCAAACGAGGCCGCAATGCCGCCCCTTCGCGGATTTGCCGCGAACGGCACGCAGATCAGCACAACGACAAACGAAGTCACCGGGAACGCGTATTTGATTTTGAGATCGAGTGATTCATGGGTGTACTGGCCCCCGGTACGTTTCATAACCTCGATATAATGCTTCAACTCATCGAGACTCATATCTTCCGGCTTGCCGAGCCGTTTGGCCAATTCGGACGGAGAATCTCTTATTTCTGTCAGAGCCAGAGTGTCAAAGGTATCGAATGTTTCCTGCTTGGATTTATCGAAGGTTCGGACAAATCCAGCTATGGCCTGCCAGCGAAGATCGATAAAAACAATTTTTTCGGCTGTCATAAGCCGGCTGAGAGTGTTGTTTTCGGTTTTATAGAGTTTGAAATCAGTTCCCTCGTTTCGATCGGAATTGTAATTACTGATTGTGTAGAAATGCCCTGGACTAATTTGGCGGTAGAGATTACGCACCGACGCTTGCGACGACCGGGATTTGTTTTCTATCACAAACTCTCTCATCTCGATCCGCTTTTTGTTGGCTGCGGGGAAAATATACTCATTGTAGTAAAAATGACCGACCGATAAGAGCGCCCCGACGACCAGAAACGGAAGCGCGATTCGATACAGAGAAATTCCCGATGCCTTCATCGCAAGTATCTCTTGTCGGCGAGCGAGTATTGAAACTGAGAAAAGACTCGCAAGCATGACAAACATCGGCAGAAAAGATTTAATCACCCAGCCTGCAAAATAAAGATAGTACTCAAGAACAATCAGAATTGAAGTGTTTTTATCCACAAAATATCTCAGCATATCGACCATATTGATAACAATAATCATAAGCCCAGCGGCAAGACTAACCACAAAAAGTGACTGGAAAAAATACGTGAGCAGGTATCGATCGAGTGTTTTTAACATGACACTAAAGATTTGATTTCCTGAAAAATGAAAATATCGGACGTTCGGTAACTACTTTGATGATTAAATAGAGCCCGAGCACGCCGAGAAGAATATTCGCTGACCACATCGCCCAGAAGGGCGAGAGCAGGCCACGATCGGCGATGTCCTCTCCGCCTATAAGAAACGCCCAATAGAGAATGAAAATCCCGATGGAAATGGCAATCGCGATCCCCATCCCGCCTTTGCGTGTGAGCATGCCGATAGGCGCTCCGACCAGGATAAAGGCAAGTGTCGCCGCGGGAATCGAATATTTTTTGTACAGTTCGATTTGATACTTATTTCTGACCTGCGATTGGGCGAAAATCTGGTCATTGCTCTTTTGCAATTGATTGGCCATGACAGCCGCATCGGTTTTGACTATTTGATACGCGGCCGAATCGGTCAAAGAATCTTTGAAGCTGTATGAGAAAGTGTCTGCAAAAAGATAGGTGAGCCGGGTTCTGAGAAAGCTCGCAATCTGTTCGCTATTCGGAGCCATTGACAAAGTCGCTCGATCCACATTCTCTTTTAATTCCTGGATATTCATCTCACGGTCAGAGCGATATTCTGTTTCACTGCGTTGAAGCTCGGAGCCGGTTCCCGTTACATTGAAGACCTGTGTCTCAAAGTCAATTTTGCGATAGTTCTCCGGCTGGCTCAGGTCAAGCGAGTGCAATTCGCCGTTATGGAGAGTGAATTCTGTGGTTGCGCCATTGTCGACTGTTTTCAAAAAGCCGTAGTCAGCCACAATAATTCGCGGAGTGCTCGGGACTTTGGTCTCGGTGATGCGCACGCCCTCGACTCGCGATGTCGTATGGTCAATTTTGTCAATTAAGATAAGATATCCCGGGACATCGGTGATGAATGTTCCGGAGCGAAAAATAAGTGTGGGACGCATCGAAGCGATGTCTCCCCACAGTATGCGGGCCTTTTGGTTGAGATCGGGCAGGACTTTGTCATTGAATTGAACCATCCCAAAACTCAGCAGGCCCCCGATAACCAGCAGAGGCATAAGTACATGAATCAGATTTATCCCGGAGGCTTTGACGGCAGTGATCTCAAAGTCCGATGACAGTCGCCCGAAGGCCATAAGCGTCGCAACCAGCACCGCCATGGGAATCGAAAGCGCGAGCATCCAGGCCAGGTTCAGCCCCACCAATTCCAGCGCGATCCAGATTGAGAGATTTTTATCTATGACATGATCGATAATGCGCGGGACATGGTCGATGACAAGCAGAAAAGTTATCGTAAAAAAGGCAAACAAGAACGGGGCGATGTGCTCACGGATTATATATCGAGTTAGTATTTTCATAAGCGTTTGACAATATAGCAGTTATACAATGCTGGGCAATTCCTATTGTAAGCTCCCTGTGTTTCAGATTTTCTTGCGATTCTGGCCATACTAGTTATATTATGACCACTGTGGAAGCACGACATATCAAAGATTTTTCAATTGAGGACAAGATCGACGGGTTTTTTGTCATTCGCAAAGTCGAAGTCAGAGAATTCACCCGCGGGCAATTTGTTTCTCTGGAGTTGGGTGATTCTACTGGCCGAATCAACGCCGTCCTGTGGGAGCCGGATCAATTTGCCCTTACAGAGCTAACAGAAAGCATGGTGGTCAAAGTCCGCGGGCAGGTCGGCGAATACAATAACAAACGCCAGATAACGCTCAGTAAAATGCGGCTGGCGCTTGAAAACGAATACAAAATAGAAGACATCCTGCCGCATTCAAGCCAATCGCGAGAGGAACGTCAGGCGCGGCTTTTCTCACTTACCGAAAAAATCGAAAACAACTATATCAAAACTTTGGTCAATGCGTTCTGGCAGGACCCGCATTTTCTGGATAAGTTTCTTGTCGCTCCGGCAGGAAAACTATGGCACCATGCCTATATCGGCGGTCTCTCCGAGCACTCGGCTTCGGTTGCAGAACTTGCGATTCGAGTCGCGGTTGGCTATGAGCATATCAATAAAGATTATCTGATTTTCGGCGGACTGCTTCACGATGCCGGCAAAATCGATACCTATACGAGCGACATGGTCATTGATTTCACCGATGAGGGCCGGCTTGTCGGTCACATCTGCCTTGCCGATCACTGGATCTGCCAGCGTGCGGCGCAGATTCCAACCTTCCCCGATTCACTGTTGATGAAATTGCGGCACATGCTTCTCGCGCATCAGGGAGAATATCAAAATCAGTCGCCGGTCCGCCCTCAGATGGCTGAAGCATTTTTGTTGTATTATTGCGATGAAATCGATGCCAAAATGAATGCCATCGACCGCTACCGGGCGAGACAACAAAAAGGGAACTGGTCTGAGTTTGTGAAGCTGTTGGACAGACATCTCTATTTCGGCAATGACGGCGCGAAATAGCAAAGGCGAAGACGCCCGACACCATGGAAGTGAATACGCCCTCACCCTGCCCTCTTCCAGAGGTAGAGGGTAATAAGGAATCTTACAACACGTCGTTGCGAGGAGCGACTTCCGAGGCGTCCGCCGTGGCTGACGGCAATCTCATATTCTCCGATATTCGTAGGTCAGTGACCCTTGGGTACTGACATCTGTTCTTCCAATTTTAACCCGTTCCGACGGGTCTTGGGAATATCGTTGCGTGAGCGAGGATACAGGTGCTGCGGCCTCCGAAGTCCGCCCACGGCGAATGACCTGACGGTCTGTAAGAATCCGCAAGAACCAACCGACACCACAGAATTACGGCCAAACCCTCACCTTCGCTTTCGTCTTGCCTTTTTGGTCGTAGATCGTACATTGTCCGTTCCCGCGTCTGCGGGATCTGAATCGACCGACGGAGAGATGGCCGAGTGGTTGAAGGCGCACGCCTGGAAAGTGTGTATAGGTAACCCCTATCCAGGGTTCGAATCCCTGTCTCTCCGCTGTTTTTGAAGCACCGAAGTCACTTGCTTCGTATTTCGTAGCTGGTCCACGAGGCTTTCAAGTCCGCCCCGCCACAGCGGGCAGGCGTGGTGGGACGTACACCAGCCACGGAAAGAGACCCGATGGCGGAGTATGATGAGATTTGTAGGTCAGTCCGCCGCGGCGGACTGTGGTTGGGCGACACATTGTCCGCCGGCCATTGCGAGTCCCGCTTCTGAGTCCGCCAATGCGGACGACCCGACGGTTACAGTTCATCTTTTTCTGCGCAGTCAGGCGCCCCCGCCTGACTGTTGTAACCATAGTGTCGGGCGAGGGCGCCCGACACCACAGACAAGCCCTCCGCCCACAGAAATTCCCCACTTTACAACCGCCATATTTGTTGTAAATTAGTCCGTCCGATCGACCCCATGTCCGCCGGTTCTCACGACCTGTAATGGAGAGGCGGCAGAGTGGTCGAATGCGGCGGTCTCGAAAACCGTTATATCGAAAGGTATCTAGGGTTCGAATCCCTGTCCATCCGCTGTTTTTGAAATTTGTGAAGGTCAAAATTGAAATCCAACGACGATAGCCGACCACCAAAAGTTGTAACAAAGTGAAAACGGAGTCCAACATGCCTAAAGAAGCTGACAGTGCAACAGTCGAAAGATTCCAAGAACTAGTTCGCGATTTTGAGAAACTACCAAAAACAAGCAAGACTTTCATGGAGATTTCTGGTTATCCCCATTATGAAAACGTTTGTAGCAATATCCTTGCTTTCTACTTTG
The DNA here is from genome assembly GCA_034439475.1 of Candidatus Zixiibacteriota bacterium. Classification (NCBI taxonomy): domain Bacteria; kingdom Pseudomonadati; phylum Candidatus Zixiibacteriota; species Candidatus Zixiibacteriota bacterium. The sequence goes on along the minus strand of JAWXAN010000035.1, from coordinate 7,807 downwards.
ATCCCAAAGGAGAGCATGGGCTCAAGGATCTACTTCTAGTTGCATTCTTACAAATGAAACAAATCGATGAGGTGTCTAACCTTGGGAAGGTAACGGTTAAACGGGAGTGGGGGACGGATGACCGCAAACGGATTGATATTCTCATCGAACTGGAAAAGTACACTATCGTGATAGAGAATAAGATTTATGCTACCCTTTACAATGACCTCAACGACTATAGCCGGGCTGTTGATAACATGCAGGGGTGTAAAATAAAAGTCGTGCTTGCTCTCCATAAAAAAGTGCTAATAGAACAATCTAGTAATGGATTTGAAAGCTTCACTTATTCTGAACTTTGGAAATGTGTGAGGGACAGTATTGGTGATTACATTGGGCAAGCGAATCCAAAATGGCTTACTTACTTTTTAGAGTTCATGCAAACAACTACTAATCTTGCAGGGGAAAATATGGCAAATCAGAAATCAGACGAATTCTTCGAAACAAACCGTAAAGATATTGACGAGATGTTCAGTAAACGGAAAGACTTTCAGGAACAACTAACCAAGCAAAGAGAACTGCTTAGAGATCTGTTTGAGAAAGCAGATTCTCTAAATAGTCGATTTTCCGGACCTCGGCCGCATAGCTACGATACTATTTTTTTCAATTTGCTTTCCAGTTCTCCAACAATAGCTTTTGATTTGGTTTTAGAGCGCGGAGAGTGGCAATTGCAGCTGTTCGAAAGATATGCCAAATCCGTCTTGCAGATTAAGAGGCGGATCATTCATCCGTATCTCCGCGATTTAGTAAATAAAGCCGAGACCGTTATTAAGGATGAAACACCGCGTCTCGTCGTCAAAAAATGGCCGATTGGAACTGGTTTGGAAGCAATCAAGAGCGACGTCCTCGAATGCATGAAATCGCTCGTTCTGTCTGTAGAGGCGCCAAGTAATTAGTCCCCTCTATGACCGCGCCGCTACCAAACCAATGCCCTCTGCCGTTATTACACTCGCGGGCCGCAGCAAATCGAGAGTATCAGCGTTGAGACAGTCAGGTCAGACAGTGACCGTCACACGCATGAAAGAGGCGGAGATTGAGGTGCGGCCATCTGGCGCCGTATTGTGCTCTCTCGCCAGTTCGACCAGTTGACGGTGGAGTTCGTCCACCTTGCCGTCTTTCCGCGCGGCATCATAGGCATTCATCGTCGGGCCATAAAATTGCCGAAATTTTTCGATATAGTCGGCGGGGGAGTCGGGAGAGATAAAGGTATAGGTGTCGCGAGACATCGAAATCCGCTCCGGGGGTATACCGGCCCGTCCAAATCGCTCGACAATATGCGACTCCACACCCCAGGTCAGCGGGCTGACAAAATCGGCTGGCGGAGGCGGGGTGAAGGCTGAGCTTACTTTCAACAATTGCGAGACAAACGAAGTCGGGTCATTGGGAATCCAGTTCCCCATGACGATACTTCCTCCCAGTCTGGTAACCCGGACCATCTCTTTGGCGACATCGAACGGTCTTGGCGCGAACATGGCGCCGAAAATCGACATGGTCAGATCAAAGGACTTGTCGCCGATACCCTGCAGATCAGAGGCATCCCCTTCCTGAAATTTCAGGTTGTCGAGACCGAGCGAGGCGGCGCGCCTGTTTCCGGACTCGACAAGATTTCTGGCGATATCCACCCCAAGGACATCCATGCCCATGCGCGCTAGCGGAACTGCGGTCGTGCCATCGCCGCATCCGAGATCCAGCACCCGAAGGGGAGGCTGTAAACCGAGGGAGGCAACCAGCGCTTCGCCGGACTCGCGCATATACGCGGCGATCGCAGTGAAATCACCTTTCTCCCAGAGGGCTTTATTTGGATTCGCGGTAGTATTCATAGTTGTTCTAAAAAAAGTTATATTCATTGCCGGGTGCAGTCAAGACTAAATTGCCGACTGAAAAGTTTATATGAAGAAGCTTGATTGGATTTAGAGTTCCGTTGGGTCTTGCACGCCTTCTTATGCAGAGGTGCTGAGGCTTCCGAAGTCCGCCCACCGCGGATGACCTGACGGATACTCGGGTGCATCCGACGGCACAGAAACAAACAAATGTTTGACTGTCACCTATCTTATCCAACAAACACTATATTACAGACATGGCGAAAACTACCCGAATCAAACCGACCCATAAAGCCATTAAAAACTACTATTCGGCTATCGAAGCCTTCAAAGGCCAGCGAATTACCTATGAGCTTGCTATCAAAACGGCCTTTCAATCTCTCCTAAGTGAGACCGGGCGGTCATCCAAATGGACATTGATTCCGGAACTACAAAGGCGCAATGGCTACAAGTCTGTCATCCCTGACGGCACTTTCAGGGATGAATACTATATGGAACGCGGATATTGGGAAGCCAAGGACGCACAGGACGATCTTGATGTCGAGATAAAGAAAAAGATCGCCAAAGGGTATCCAATATCTAATACTATCTTCGAAGATTCTCGCACTGCCATTCTCTTTCAGAACGGAAAGGTTTCTCAAAAGGCTGACCTGACCAAACCGCAGGAACTGTGCGACCTGCTTAACAACTTCTTTAGCTTTACCGAACCGGCCTATCTGGATTTTAATAAAGCGGTTTCGGAATTCAAACTCCGCGTGCCGGAATTAGCGAAGGGGCTGGTAGAGAAGATTGAAGCCGCGCACAAAAACAATAAAGAATTTAAGACAGCCTTCGCGGATTTTTTTGAACTCTGTAAGACCTCGCTCAACCCAAATCTGAGCAAGGCCGCGGTCGATGAAATGCTTGTCCAGCACCTTCTCACCGAGCGGCTCATCCGTCGGATTTTCGACAATGCCGATTTTACCCGACGGAATGTGATCGCCAATGAGATCGAAAAAGTCATCGATGCCCTCACTTCTCATTCATTCAATCGGGATGAGTTCTTGAAGTCTCTTGATCGGTTCTATGTGGCAATCGAATCCGCGGCCAGTACAATTGAAGATTTCAGCGGCAAACAACATTTTTTGAATGTCATCTATGAGCGCTTCTTCCAAGGCTATTCGGTGAAAACGGCCGATACTCATGGCATTGTCTATACGCCGCAAGAAATAGTCGATTTCATGTGCGCCTCAGTCGAAGAAGTACTCAAATCAGAGTTTGGCAAAACCCTTGGCTCAAAAGAGGTCAATATCCTCGATCCCTGCACCGGTACGGGGAATTTTATTGTAAACATCATGCGGCGTATTCCAAAACGGCATTTGGAAGAGGTCTACAAAAATCAACTATTCGCCAACGAAGTCATGCTCATGCCCTATTACATCGCGGCCTTGAATATCGAGCATGCCTATTACGATCTTACCGGAAAGTACGAGCCATTTGAAGGATTATGCTTTGTCGATACGCTGGAGCTGGCTGAGACAAGTCAGCAGCGATTTGGCTTTATGGCCAAGAGCAACACGACCCGAGTAGAGCGTCAGAAGAAGACTCCCATAACCGTCATAATCGGCAACCCCCCCTATAACGTGGGACAACTCAACGAGAATGACAATAATAAGAACCGAAAGTATCCGCATCTCGATCAAGCTATCAGAAATACATACGCGAAGGATTCATCGGCCACCAATAAAAATGCTCTTTCAGACATGTATGTCAAGTTCTTCCGCTGGGCGGTTGACAGGCTTGGCGACCGCGATGGTGTGCTCTGTTTTGTATCCAACAACGGGTTTGTCGACGGTGCGGCATTTGATGGCTTCCGCAAACGATTGGCGAGTGACTTTACAAAAGTCTACCATATCGACCTGCATGGGAATGTACGAAAAAATCCAAAATTGAGCGGTACAACGCATAATGTGTTCGGCATACAGGTGGGTGTTGGCATCACGCTTTGCATTCGCACAAAAAAGACAGAGACAAAGGAACTCAAATACCATCGGGTGCCCGAAGACTGGAGAAAAGAACAGAAGCTTGGATGGTTGGCAGAAATGGAAGAGATGGGGTCGACTCCTGTTCTAACTCTTCCATCAGATAAAACTGGATCATGGAAGACTTCGACTAATATTGACACATACCGTTCATTTACTTCCATCGGATCGAAGCTGTCGAAAAAAGCGAGCAAGTACCACCGAAACATCTTATTTGGAACATATTCAAGAGGAATCCAAAGTTGTAGGGATAAAGTTGTTTATAACTTCAATGAAAGTGAAGTATTGAAACACGTAGACACTTTTATTAAAGCATATAATAATGAAGTCGATCGGTATAAGCGATCAGGTAGTCCAAAACCGATTGACAATTTTGTTGATTATAGCCAAATAAAATGGGATAGCACACTTAAGTTGCATATTCAAAGATACCGTTATGCTTCTTTTAATAGTTCGGCTACAACAAGAGCGACCTACAGGCCATTTACCTCCAAATTTCTTTATTTTGACCCTTTGATTTTGAACAGCGTTCATAGAATGCACTACTTTTTCCCGCGCTCTTGCATCAAAGAAGACAATTTGGTGATTGTAGTCTCAGATATCGGATATCGGGCACACTCATTTAGCACTCTGTGTGTTGATAAAATGCCGGAGCTTCATCTTGCGTCCGTTTCCGATAGTCATCAGTGCTTTCCATTTTACAGCTACAATACAGACGGCACCAATCGCAAGGAAAATATCACCGACTGGGCGCGGGATCTATTCAGAACTCATTACAAGCAGAAATCTATTAGCAAGTGGGATATTTTCTATTACGTCTATGGAGTTTTGCATCATCCCGGCTACCGCGAAACGTTCGCTGAAAACCTGCGCCGTGAACTCCCCCGGATTCCATTCGCCGAATCATTTGATGACTTCACTGCGTTCAGAAAAGCTGGCGAAAAGCTTTCCAAACTCCATACCGAGTATGAGGAATTGAAACCGTGGGATTTGACCTGGGTCGAAAACGAGAAAATCCCGCTTAGTTACCGAGTGGAGAAAATGCGGCTGTCCAAAGACAAGACACAGGTGCAGGTCAATGATTTTCTGACACTCTCGAATATTCCGCCGGAAGTGTTTGAATACCGCCTTGGTAACCGAAGCGCATTGGATTGGGTAATCGACCAATACAAAGTAGCCAAGGATAAGGAAGGTAGTATCACCAGTGATCCGAACCGCGAGGATGATCCTGAGTATATTGTCCGGCTGATTGGACAGGTTGTGCGGGTGAGCGTGGAGACGGTTGAGATAGTACGGTCATTGCCAAAGAATTATGGAAGTGGAATGAAGACGGCGGCCAAAGGGAGTGGTGGAACCGCAGCCGAGTAAGGATAGATTCTTGGCCGATGGCGGAGTATGATGAGATTTGTAGGTCAGTCCACCGCGGCGGACCGTGGTTCGGCGACACATTGTCAGCTGGCCTTTGCTGGCGGGCGCGGCGTCCTGCACGAAGAGAAGCTGGCGGGTCGACTGGTGCGAAATAATAGCGAGTACACGCGCAAGTCATCCATAAAGCTACTGACAGTCCAAATCGACCGTAAATCCAATTTAGAACTTCACTTATGGCTTTGTTTTTGCTATCATATTGTTCGGTTAACCGCACTTAAAAATGCATTAACTACCCCTCGGTCGTTTCGGCGTCCAAGAAAGCTCGTAGATGATTGCATTGCAAACATCTACGCATAATTGAACGATGGCTCTACAGGAGTTTAGGGTTATTACTATGAAAAATGGTTCACATAGGATTGTGCATGAATAAGACTATTTTCACCAAAAGTCTCGGACTTTTGATTTTTGCATTGGGGTTTATTGGCCAGACCCAAGCCCAGTCAGATATATTTCAGGATAACTCCGAGCCAATTTCAGCAGGGTCGTTCATGGCCGTAGACCTTCTTCCGGACATCTATGTCGCGCCGAATTATCTCTACGATAACGACATTTCGACCACCACCATCCCCGGCCGAAGAGTACTCCGGCTTTCAAACGGAACCGCAAATATCGGGCTTGGAAAACTTTATATTTACGGAACTCTGCCAAGTAACGGCGACGGCACACAAAACATAAATCAGCGAATCTACCGAACCGACGGGACATTCTATGACCGCCCGGCGGGACGATTCATTTTCCATGCAGGCCATGATCATATCCATGTTGAGAACTGGAGCATTTTTCGGCTTCGCCAGATTCTCCCCGGCGACGGAGTCGGCGCAGTGGTAGCCCAAGGGGCAAAGACCAGCTTTTGCATTCTTGATCTCCAAGTCTACAACAGTTCTCTGCCCAATTATAATCCAAGAGGGCAGTTTCTTAGTTGCGCTTCAACGATTCAAGGGTTGTCTGTTGGTTGGGTTGATATTTACGGCAAGCATCTGGCCGGGCAAAATATCGATGTGACGACTCTGGCCGATGGAGTCTACTGGCTTGAATCCGAAGTCGACCCCGGCAACACGTTTCTTGAATCAAACGAGACCAACAATATCTCGCGGGTTAAAGTAACCATTGGCACGCCTGCCCCAATAAACGCCGATGCCTATGAGCCCAATAATTCTCTTGCTATTGTCAATGATCGAGTCGAAGGCTCAATCAACAGCCCGAACCTTGGGCCATGTGCTCCAATTAAAAATATCTCCGGCTTGACCATCCAAGGAAGCTCGGACCCTGACTTTTTTAAATTCTATCTCAACTCAACGGGCGGTCCTTCGGATTATGTGAAGACGACTTTCACTCACGCGCTCGGCGATGTAGACATGGTTCTGCTGAGCTCAGCCAATGTTCAGTTGGCGAAATCAGAAGGAATCGTAAACAACGAAACGATCTCGCTCAATGGCCGCGCCAAGGGCTGGTATTTTCTCCGAGTCTACGGCTACAACGGCGCAACCAATCCATCTTACGGCGTTATTGTTGATCCGCCAGCCAACGGCTCTCCATCGATTACGACGACCGCTCCGCCAGTTGGAAATGTCAATGTCCTGCATGCCATCGACAACTACAGTGTCAATTGGACATTTTCAGACCCGGAGGCTGATAAATGCTGGGTCACAGTTTATGTCAATTCCGCGCCTGTGCTCAATGGCAGCCAAGTCCTCTTGCCGACATCCATAAATACCGATGCCAGTGCTGGGCTTTTTAATATCAATACTTCAGAATTGCCGCTGGGTACATATTACGTCTATTGCCAAATCAGCGATGCCGGTACTGTGACCGGTTCATGGGCGCCGGGAACCATCACACTGGTCGAGAATAATATTTCCGGAACGATTGCCGGGACGGTTACCGGAGCCGGGGGGTTGCCTTTGGCTGATCTCACAGTCACTCTGATCAACACCGGCTCAACAGCGCGAACCAATAACAGCGGCCAGTATGCCTTCAACGGTTTATTGAGCAGTAGTTATGGTCTGAGCTTTTCGTATGCCGGATATTTTGATACGACTGTTTTAGGTCTAATACTCAGTGCGCCGAATACAACGTTCCTGGATATGCAGATGCGTCCTATCCCTCCACCCGTTGGCACAATTTCCGGAATAGTGCGGAATCAATCTGCAGTCGCGCTTCCAGGTGTGACAGTCCAATTGCTGTCTCCCTTGCTGAACAGCACGACAGATATTCTCGGTCAGTTTTCTTTTTCAAATCTGCTTTCCGGAGTATACAGTCTGAAATTTTCGTCAGTTGGTTATCTCTATACGACCGTGGTCGGCACTGTGGTTAACGCGCCAGCCACAACAAATATGACTGTCATCATGCGCGCTGTTCCGACGCCTGTGGGCACGATCTCCGGAATAGTGCGGAATCAATCTTCAGTCGCGCTTCCAGGTGTGACAGTCCAATTGCTGTCTCCCTTGCAGAACAGCACGACAGATATTCTCGGTCAGTTTTCTTTTTCAAATCTGCTTTCCG
>JAWXAN010000034.1 GCA_034439475.1 Candidatus Zixiibacteriota bacterium | reverse complement strand
TCGGCGGAGGGATTATTGGTCTCTCTGTTGCCTTTTATCTCGCCCGCGCCAAATACGGGCAGATTGTCGTGCTTGAGAAAGAACGTTTTCTCGGTTCAGGCTCCACCGCCAAAGCCGCAGGCGGTATCCGCGCTCAGTTCGCCAATAGAGTGAATATCGAGCTTTCGATGCTCTCTGAAAAACTTTTCCGCCAATTCAAAGAGGACACCGGATGGGATGCCGTATTCGATCAGGTCGGCTATTTATTCCTGCTCTCCGATGATTCAGATATCGCCCAGTTCAAAAGGAATTTCGCGCTTCAGCGGTCTCTTGGTTTGAATGTGGAGATGATGCAGCCATCGGATATCCCCCGTGTTGCGCCGCATGTCCGTCTCGATGACATCAGATGCGCGACCTTCTGCCCCGATGACGGACTCGGCGACCCGTACCAGTTTCTCTCAGGGTACGAGCATGCCGCCAGAACAAATGGCGCAGAAATAGAACCTGATACAGCAGTGACCGGATTTACCATGGCGGGCGATGTCATCACGCATGTTAATACTTCGAGAGGGACTATAGCGTCCCCTCTTGTCATAAACTGCGCTGGCGCGTTTGCTGGAGAGATCGGAAAAATGGCCGGATCGGATATACAGGTTCTCCCCTATCGCCGCCAATGCGTCACCACCGGCGAACTCGATTTTATTGAGCCGTACTTTCCTATGGTTGTCGATGTCAAATCCGGGCTCTACTGCCACAAGGAATCGCGCGGACTACTTCTCGGCTGGGCCGACAAAGCAACAAAACCATCATACGATATTTCAATCGATCCAGATTACACCGATGCCATTGTCGAGAAGGCTTTGGATCGAATTCCCGGTTTGGAGACGGCAGAGGTTGCAAATGTATGGGCCGGACTGTATGAAACGACCCCTGATCACCAGGCCATTTTCGGCTGGGACAGCGGAGTTCAGGGATTATTTCATGTAGCGGGGTTTTCGGGACATGGCTTTATGCAGGCGCCGGCGGCAGGGTTGATTACATTGCAAATTCTTACTGACAAAAAACCATCGGTCGATATTTCTGAACTGCGTCCGGATAGATTTGTTGCTGGAAGCGTAATAGCTGAAACAAATGTAATTTAATCAGTTGGATTATTTGAGCTGAAACTTTCTACTGTTCATTCTACTCTTTGCTCTCTTCTTTGCCATTCCCGAGATCAATCATTGTTGTGCCTTCGGCATACTCGATGGAGCGCGCGGAAGTGATTCTCAACAGCTTTTGTGTGACATCGCGAATTTTCATAGCTGAGGCTTCGATTGTCTTTAGCTTGTTGGTAAGCTCGGGGTCCAAATCCTGTCGTTTCAAAAGCAACAACTGCACATTACCGAGAATGGCCGTAAGCGGGTTGTTGATCTCATGGTTGACCGTGACGGCGGTTTCAATGATCGCCCCAAGCCTTTCCTTGTCAAGTGTTTCCCGCGTCGCGGAGGCATTTCGAATTGCGCCATCGGCAACGATGCTTAGCGATAAAGCGGCGCTAAGGGCTTCGAGAAATAAATCTTCACCAATAAGCTTCCCGTTTCCTGCCTGGATTCCCACAATTGCTCCGAACACTCTCTCGCCGTGTTTAAGCGGAAGGGTAAAAGATTGGAATGGAGCTTCTCCCCCAAAACTGAGATAGGCTGTGAGTAGTTGACGATGTCTTCGTAGCGAATCAAAAAGGTCTCGTTCTATAACTTGTAGACTCTGCTGGAAAGCCTCGGAGACAGAATGAGAGACGGAGAGAGTAAGCTCATGTTTGGCATCCCAGAGATAGACCGAGACAGCGGACAAGCCCACAAGATCGGCGGCTTGTCGGATAGCATCCCCCGCTGTTTTCTGCAGACCCTCGCCTGCTGCACCAGCAAGTGTCAGCCGTCTGAGAAACTCATAACGGTCATCGTTCGGATTGTGTCTTCCATCAGTCGTGGTCATCTATTCTCTTAGAGCAAAACCGTTGCTGGAGTAAGAAAAAACCCAAAATGGGCGAAGTAATCAGTTGAACTTTGCTAACATACCATCCTGTCATCGATTAATCCAGCCATTTCAGCTGTACAAAAAATGCACATCGCACTTTTGGCAAAACCGAGCATAATTCTCCTGCACTCTAGTTCATACTGTCGGAACAGATACTTCAGGAGGTTGTTGACAATAGTGAGCCGCCACGATACATTGGCGGCTTCCTGTTTCGGAAAATGAGAAAGGTCTCGGATGCTCGATTCGATGGTGCATGATAAGTGTGGTGTTTTTGGTATTCTCGGCAACCCGCGAGCCGCTGAACTGACTTACCTTGGATTATACGCGCTTCAACATCGCGGACAGGAATCAGCGGGGATTGTCACCTCGGATAAGGGGGCCATCCATATCCACAAAGGGATGGGACAAGTCGCCGATGTCCTCTCAAAGAAAGAAGTCCTCGAAAGACTGACCGGCGATATTGCGGTCGGCCATACCCGTTATAGCACAACCGGCGCTTCTTCAATCATAAACATCCAGCCTTTCCTCATCACCAACCGCTCAAGTTCGTTGGCCATAGCGCACAATGGAAATCTAACAAATGATGTTGAATTGCGGCAAAAGCTGGACGAAAATGGTTCGATTTTCCAGACTACTTCAGACACTGAAATAATTCTCCACCTTGCCGCTGTCTCCCGTAAAAAGAGCCGAATGGAACGTATCTGTGAGGCTCTCCAAAAGGTCGAAGGCGCATTTTCGCTTTTGATCCTCACTGAAAACTCGCTCATCGCCGCTCGCGATCCGAATGGATTCAGACCGCTTGCGCTGGGCAAATTCCGTGATGCCTATGTTGTGGCCTCTGAAACATGCGCCTTTGATATTATCGACGCTCAGTATATTCGGGATATCGAGCCGGGCGAAGTGCTCGAAATTACCCACGAGGGACTTCAGTCGCATTTCCCTATGAAAAAGGCCGAGCCATCGGCCTGTATATTCGAGTTCATTTATTTTGCCCGTCCGGATTCTAAAATTTTCGGCGAAAATGTAGACAAAGTCCGCCGAAGACTCGGCCGGCAGCTCGCCAAAGAGCACCCCGTTGACGCCGACATTGTCATCGGAATCCCCGACTCGGCTAACACCGCCACACTTGGATATTCCGAAGAATCAGGTATACCGTTCGAATTGGGTCTTATAAGAAATCACTACGTCGGCCGGACTTTTATTGACCCCCATCAGAAGATTCGCGATCTCGATGTTCGCGTGAAGTTTAATCCCGTCAAAGGCGTTTTGAAAGACAAACGGGTTATTGTTATCGACGATTCTATCGTGCGGGGAACGACATCAAAGAAACTCGTTTCAATGATTCGCGAAGCTGGCGCGAAGGAGATTCATTTCCGCGTCTCATCCCCGCCCATTATTTCACCGTGCTATTTTGGTATCGACATGCCCTCGAAGAGCGAACTTATCGGGGCAAACATGTCTATCGATGAGATCGAAAAATATTTAGGTGTGGACTCGCTTCGCTATCTCTCGCTTGAGGGAATGCTCTCGATGCCGTCACTTCCAAATACGTCATTCTGTCATGGGTGTTTTTCGGGGAATTACCCGGCACCGATCCCGAAGATAAATGGCAAGCATCGACTCGAATAACGGGTCAACACTAATCCGTTAAACGCTCCGCAACTACCTGTTTCTCGTCTACAGGAATGTGAAGATTGCGGCCTGGGAGAGCTTCAGAAGTTGCTCAGGGAAAAATCCGAATCCAAAAGTTCCGGCTAACGTCACCAAAATCACTATCGTAATCGACGGACTCAACGCGACTGGCGCGAACTGGCCCTCGAACTCATCAAAATAACTCGTTTTAACAACCCGCAAATAATAGTAGACCGAAACAAACGAGTTCAGTACACCAATTACGGCAAGCCAGATAAAGCCTGATTTAACCGCTGCAGAGAAGATATAGAATTTGCCGAAAAAACCAATGGTCGGCGGAAAACCAGACAACGCAAACATGAAGAGCGCAAGCGATGCCGCAAGATATGGATGTCTTTTGGCAAGGCCGGTCAGTTCCGAAAATTCTGATTTTGTCCCGGTTCGCGTCTCAAGCAGTGAGATGACAGCGAACGCGCCAAGGTTGAAAAGCGTGTATGCCACGAGATAGAAAATGGCGGCCGAGATTGCGTCTGATCCTCCCACAGCCACCGCTACGAGAATATAACCAGCATGGGCTATCGAGGAATAGGCAAGCATGCGTTTGATGTTATTCTGACGCAAAGCGAGCATATTTCCAACCGTCATAGTCAACACGGCAAGCACCCAAAAGACGTCAGTAAGCGGTTCCATATCCGCAAAGCCAAAGTTGAAAATTCGCAAAATTACGGCAAACCCGGCAGCTTTCGGACCCACAGAGAAAAATGCCGTAATCGGTGTGGGAGCGCCTTGGTAGACATCGGGCACCCAGGTGTGGAAAGGGACAGCGGCGACTTTGAAGGCAAAGCCTATGAGAATTAGCGCGGCACCGACAAGCATATATGCCCCGCGACGGGCAAGAATAAAGCTCAAGTCGGAGCTGATTTGGCGAAGGTCTGTCGATTCCGCCGCGCCGAAAACAAAGGCAATCCCCATCAGCAGGAATGCAGTGGCAAAGGCTCCCATAATAAAATATTTAATGCCGGCTTCGTTGGATTCAAGCGAGCGTCGGTTGAGAGCGGCCATGATGTAGAGCGGAACAGACATTATTTCGAGCCCGAGGAACATAACGATAAGATTGGTGGTGTTGGCCATGACCATCATGCCGATGGTTGAGACCAAGAGCAAGGCGTAAAATTCAGGTTTATCGATGCGCTTCACATTGAGAAATTTGTAGGCGATCAAGAGCGACAAAAGCGATCCGGCCGAAAAGATAATTCTAAAAATGATGCCGAAATTATCACTTGTGACCATCCCAGCAAAACCGGAATGCTGATTGTTCCATTGCTGGATAGACAATGCCAGCGCGACCGCCAGTCCGATTATTGCAGCCACCGGCGCAATAGTGTGAGCGCGTCGGGTGAATGCAGTCAGCATCACCACGAACGAAGCCAGCAGGAGCGCTATTTCAGGTCCAATCAGGCGAAAATCGACTGTGAGAAATGTAACGTAATCAGGCATATTTCTTTATTTCAAAAGGCATGGTCTTCAATGCGCGACGACCGCCGCGCGTCAATCAGACGCCTCATCCTCCCCCAAAGCCGAGTTTGATTTCCCCATCGCCTACAATAACTGGGACAATACTTTTGCCTCCGGTGAGCTCGAGCAATTTCTCTTTCGCTCCCGGTGTCTTCGGCACATTCACTTCCGTGAATGTTTTCCCCGCTTCAGTGTAGTGCTTCTTTGCAGCTGCGCAATAGGGACAGCCATCTTTTACATACAATGTCAGTTCACTCATTTTGTCTCCTCTCGTATTACTGCTGGTTCCGTTGACTCGGCCATTTTTTTTGCGTCAACAGGAATAAATTGTCCGCTCTTTTGGGCCAATGGCCCGCTTCTGGTAATTTGACCTAATGTGCTTCGAACGGCAGGTTCAATCCTGTCAAAGAACGGTTTTGGATAAATCCCTATCCAGAATATCAGCGCGACAAGCGGAACAAGAATTAGCTTTTCGCGCGGACTGAGATCTTTCAGGTGCTGATTTTCAGGTCTCGTAACTTTGCCAAATATAACCCGCTGGTACATCCATAACATATAACAGGCGGCCAAAATCACACCGCTAGCGGCAATCACCGCATAGGTTGCGTGGGCTTTGAAAGCGCCAAGCAGAATAAGAAATTCGCCGACAAAGCCATTTGTTAAGGGCAGACCTATTGAGGACAGCATCACTATCATGAAGAAAGTCGCAAAGGCCGGCATGGTGTTGGCAATGCCGCCAAAATCTTCGATAATTCTTGTATGACGACGCTCATATAACATTCCGACAAGCAAAAAGAGCGCACCTGTTGAGATGCCGTGGTTGAGCATTTGCAACACCGCTCCCTGCATCCCCTGCTCATTGACTACAAACATCCCAAGCATAATGAAGCCCATGTGCGACACCGATGAAAAGGCGACAAGAGACTTTATATCCCGTTGGACCATCGAGACCAAGGCGCCATAGATAATTGCTATCACAGAAAGTACACAGATATAAGGCAAATATGCGGCTGTGGCTTCGGGAAGCATCGGCATACAAATTCGCAGAAAGCCGTAAGTGCCCATTTTGAGCATGACTCCCGCCAGGATTACAGAACCGGCGGTCGGGGCCTGAACATGGGCATCGGGCAGCCAAGTATGAAAGGGCCAGAGAGGGACTTTGACCGCAAACGCCAATGCGAATGCGCCGAACAGCCACAGTTGGGGTTGAATCGGTAGTGAAATCGCGGTAAGCTTGAGGATGTCAAAGGTATATTCGCCTGATGTTGCCTGATATGCAAAATAAACATAGAGAATGGCCACAAGCATTAATAGCGAGCCAAACATAGTAAACAAAACAAATTTGATTGCGGCATAGATTCGCCGCGGGCCGCCCCAGACACCGATGATGAAATACATCGGCACAAGCATGACTTCCCAGAAAATGTAAAACAAAAACAAATCGAGCGAGCAAAATACGCCGATCATTCCGGTGGTAAGGACCAGCATCGATATGAAATATCCTTTGACTCCATGAGTGACAGAGTTCCAGGAGGCAAGAATGCACAAAACAGTCAGAATTGTTGTGAGCAATACCAGCAAGAGAGAAATGCCATCGATTCCGAGCTTGTAATGTATGCCAAGCGATGAGACCCATTCCCGGTCAATGTGGAATTGCATCCCGCTGGCAACCGGATCAAAGAGCCCGTAAATCCAAAACGAGAGCGCCATTGTGGCGAAAGCGACAAAGAGGCTGACGCTCTTGATTGTATTATGCTGGTGCGATGGCACAAGCATCAATAACAGCGCGCCAACAAGCGGCAAAAAGATAACAGCAGTAAGCGGATCCAAATTATACCATCCTAATACAAAAAGTAGGCGACCATGGCCACGACACCCGCGGCAAAGAGTGTGGCGTAGGTTCTGACGCGTCCAGATTGGCTATAGCGCATCGTGTCCGAGATTCCCTGCCCGAGTGTGGCCATGCCGTTGATGAGTCCGTCAATTATGACGACGTCGACTATCTTCCATAGAAAAACCGAACCAGCGACAACCGGCCGGATAATGAGCGTACCGTAGATTTCATCGACATAATATTTATTCACAAGCAGATTTTTAACTGCGGAAAGCTTTTGAGCTATGGTTGTGGAAAGCGAGCTGTGCGACTTATACAGTTTGCGCGAGAAGAGCCAGGCAAGCGCGACCAGAGCAACCGAGGCGGCCATTAGCATAAGTTCCATCCCGGTGTTACTGGTGGCAGAACCAAGTGCCGGCGCGGATTCAAGGCCATGTGTTCCGCCAATAACAGGCGCGAGCCACTCCTCAAAATAATTGGTGAAACCGAAGACATGCGGCATTCCGACAAAGCCGCCTACAACGGACAGGACGGCCAAAATAGAGAGCGGCACGGTCATGGATTTTGGCGATTCATGGATGTGACTTTTAACAGTGGCATCCATCCGCTCTTTACCATGGAATGTCAAATAGAGCAGTCTGAACATATAGAAAGCCGTAAGTCCTGCAGTTATGAAGCCGACGGCCCAAAAAATCGGATGGCCGAAGGGGGATGAAAATGATTTCCAGAGGATTTCATCTTTTGAGAAGAACCCTGAGAATGGCGGAAAACCAGAAATTGCAAGTGTCGCTAAGAAAAAGGTCAGATACGTCACAGGGAGATATTTTTTGAGGCCGCCCATTTTACGCATATCCTGTTCGTTTGACATGGCATGGATAACTGAGCCAGCGCCAAGAAACAGGAGGGCTTTGAAAAAGGCATGAGTCATCAAATGAAACACGCCTGCTGTAAAGGCGCCGACACCACACGCAAGGAACATATATCCAAGCTGGCTTATTGTCGAATAGGCCAATACGCGTTTGATATCATTCTGCACAAGTCCGATAGTCGCCGCCAAGAGCGCGGTCGCCGCTCCGATAACTGCAATGATAAATAATGTATCAGGAGACATCGCGAACAGCACATTCGAGCGGGCTATCATATAGACGCCCGCAGTAACCATCGTTGCGGCATGGATAAGGGCTGAGACCGGGGTTGGACCTTCCATCGCATCCGGAAGCCAGACATAGAGCGGAATCTGGGCTGATTTACCTATTGCGCCAACAAAGAGAAGCAGGCATGCCGCAGTCACCAATCCGCTTCCAAAGACGAAAGCTGTAGGCGCTTTTTGCATGACAGTAACGAAATCAAGGGAACCGCACTGCCAGAATATAATGAACATGCCGAGCAAAAATCCGAAATCGCCTATGCGGTTCACAATGAATGCTTTTTTGCCGGCATCTGATGCCGATTTCTTCTCATACCAGAAACCGATAAGCAGATACGAGCAGAGTCCCACGCCCTCCCATCCGACAAACATGAGGAGAAAATTGTTGGCAAGAACAAGCGTAAGCATCGAAAATGTGAAGAGATTAAGGTATGCGAAATACCTGCTGTACGACGCGTCGTGACTCATATATCCGGCAGAATATATATGAATGAGCAGTCCCACACCAGTAACGATCAGAATCATAATTGCCGAAAGCGGATCGAGCATGAATGCAATGTCGACATTGAACTCGCCCGATGGAATCCAGGTGAACAAAATTTGCTCGATTATCCGACTGTCAGAAGGCAAGGATACCAGGTCAAAAAAGAGCATGACGGAGAGAATAAATGCCAGCCCGACCGATCCGCATCCGATCAGTGTCACTACTGGTCTCGGTAGTTTATTCAAAAACAGGCCGTTGACGAGAAAGCCTATAAGCGGCAGAATCGGTATGAGATATAAATAGTCGGCCATCAGGTTACCATTTCAACATACTGAACCGGTCGATATTAGTCGTGCCACGATTTCGATAGAGTGTGACTATCATAGCAAGTCCGACTGCGGCCTCGGCTGCAGCAACAGTTAGAATTAGAAACACAAAGACATGGCCATCGACAAGATTCACGGCTCGTGAGAATGCAATAAGCGCCAAATTTGCGGCATTGAGCATAAGCTCCACGGCCATAAAGAGAATAATCATATTGCGAGAGATCAATACTCCAACGGTTCCTATTGCAAAGAGAACGATGGCTAAAATGAGATATGCGGCTATTGGAACCATATAATATCTATTTCACTGATTTTTGCAGAGGCTCCGGTGGAACATCGCTTGTAATGTGAATCGGAGGCAAATCATCACTTTCGTCATCATCGCTTGATTCTCTCTTAGCAATTACTACCGCGCCAACCACGGCGATCAACAGAAGGACGCCTGTCAGTTCAAAGGGATAAAGATATTTGGTAAACATGAGCATCGCGACGGACTTGATGGATCCAAAATCATCAACCGGGACGCTCACGATGCCGGTGGCCATTCCGGGGAGAAATACTTCCTTAATTGCAAAGACCAACTCGACAACCAAAAGAATACTGATAGTAAACTTTGTTGCCTGGTTGAGGGGGGCCGAGCCTGCTCCCAGATCCTCGCTTCCCCGAAGATTCAAAAGCATAATCACGAAGAGAAAAAGGACCATAATTGCGCCGGCGTACACTATGACGAGAATCGCGCCCAGAAAAAGCGCTCCAAGCTGGACATAGCAGACCGCCTGCGCGAGCAGGGAGAGAATGAGATAAAGAACCGACGCCACCGGATTGCGCTGAGAAATAATCATTGTGGCGCCAAAGACCGCGACAACGGCAGAGATAATGAAAATGACGCTATCAGGGCTCATCGACGGATGCTGCCTATTCCATACGCACGGCGGACAAAACGGAGTAATTCTTTCACTGGATTACCTTTGCGGGGGTGCGGCACAAGCAGCATTTCTTTGGTGTAGATGAAATCATCGCGATTATCCTTTGAGAATTCGTACTCGCGCCCCAAAAAAATGGCTTCTTCGGGACAGGCTTCCTCGCAGAATCCACAGAAAATACAGCGAATCATATTTATCTCGTAAACTTTTGCCAACCTCTCCCCTTTTTCGTTTTCCATCGGCTCCATGTAGATGGCATCGGCCGGACAGGCGGCGGCGCACAGTCCACAGCAAACACATCGCTCGCTTCCGTCATCATAGCGCTCCAAATACTGAAGTCCCTTGTAGCGCGGGGCCATCGGCTTTTTCTTCTTGGGATAATCAAGCGTCACCGGTTTTTTGAAGATATGTTTAAATGTCACCCAGAAACCTTGCGGCATTTTCCAGAAGACATTAAAAAGCGCTTTAAGCATTTCTTTCATTGTATTTCACTTCCTCGCATTATCTCAATCAAGAACAACAAAGAATGCGGTTACCATGGTATTGAGAATCGCCAGCGGAAACAAGACTTTCCATCCGAAATTCATAAGTTGATCGTATCGGAAACGAGGAAAAGTCGCGCGTAGCCAGATGTAGAAGAACATAATGACAAATACTTTGGCCAGAAACCAGAATATTCCCGGCAAAAACGGCCCGGTCCATCCGCCTAAGAATAGCGTCGTGCCCACTGCGGCGACAGCAAGCATGTTGGCATATTCTCCGATAAAAAACATTCCAAAGCGCATCGACGAATACTCGGTATGATATCCTGCGACGAGTTCAGACTCAGCTTCGGGGAGATCAAACGGCGCGCGGTTTGTCTCGGCAATCGCACACGTGAGGTACAGAAAAAAGCCAAGGGGCTGTTTCCAGATATACCAATTTGAGAAAAACCAGATTGAGTCTGAGGCTTGATTAGTGACAAGTTCGCGCATGGAAAGCGTGTTGGCTATCAGCACTACACCTACGATGGAAAGGCCGTAGGCAATCTCATAGGATATCATCTGAGCCGAAGCCCGTATCCCCCCCAGCAGCGAATATTTAGAGCCCGACGACCATCCCGCAAGAATGATGCCGTAAACTCCGAGCGAAGTAACCGCGAAAATCCAGAGCACTCCGATATTAAGATCCGACAGCGCGCCACGAACCGGGTAGCCAAACATAGTAAAATCGTCGGAAAACGGAACGACAGCAAAAGATAGAAGGGCTGGAATGAGCGTTACAATCGGCGCAAGAGCATAGGCGAATTTCTCCACCCGGTCGGGAACGACATCCTCCTTGAAAATCATCTTGATGGCATCGGCAAGCGGTGTGAGCAATCCCCAAGGTCCGGCAGTTATCGGACCAACGCGGTGCTGCATATAGGCAACCACCTTGCGCTCCATGAGTGTGGTATATGCGCAGGCAGTGAGCACTGCAAAGACGACGACGAGAACCTGAACCGATGAGATGATAATCGTTTCGAGCATTATCCCTGAACCTTGCTGAGCCTGACCCAATCAGTGCGTCGCTTGCGGGAGAGCAAACAGTTGACCGGGGTGGCGGAGAAATTCCTGGGGATAAAAACTGTGTCGCTATCGAGTACTGAGGAAATTTTCGCTTTCACAATAATTTTGCCGGTCTCCGATTCAACTCGTATCTGGTCTCCGGATGAAATCTTATGTTTGGCGGCCAAATCCGGCGACATTTCCATATAGGCTTCACTAACAAAATTAGAAAGCGAGATCGATTTTTCGGTGAGATGCCCGACATGGTGCGGGTCATCGCCGACCATCAAAGGTACCGGATAATCAAGCGGGCGACTCTCGGGAGAGATGGTGACCTGGAGATAGTCATTCGGCCACGCCGTGACGGTTGCGGATTTTAGCAGGTTTGTGATTTCGGCCTGCATTTCCGAAGCAGATCCGAAAAGAGGTCGGCCGAACTTGGAGGCGATAAGCGAAACTATTTCATGCGCCGGTTTCGATTCAAATTTTGGTTTGATTGCAGCTTCGGCAAATTGGACACGTCCCTCGAGATTTACATAGTGACCGTTGTACTCAGCCCATGAAGACAAAGGAAACACGACATCGGCCAGGGCAGTGGTCTCGGTTTCATAGAGATCAGCAACGACGAGAAAATCGAGCGCCTTGAACGCATCTTGGACAAACTGACGGTCGGGATAGAGCATCATGGGATTCGCGCCGACAATAAGATAGCCATTGAGCTCCCCTTTTTTCATAACAGAGAACATGGCGTCGGTCGACAGACCCGGTGCCTCCGGCGTTTTCCCCCAGAGATTATTCAGTTCGCTCTTGAGGTTGTCGGAAAGCTCGGGAAGAAGACCAAGCCGAGCGGCTCCGGCTGAATTGGCATGACGCGCCAGCACGCCAATCTGCCCCTTATTCTCGATTCCGAAAAGTTTGTTGAGATTGCACACTGCCGCCGAGATGTTTTCTCGAGCTGATGACCGGGTTATCAACTCGCCGCAGATAAATGTAATCTTCCGACCCTCAGCAATCGCTTTTGCTACAAGTTTGAGTTCTCCGGCATCGATTCCGGATGCCAGAGCAGTCTCGGCAAAATTCGCCGTTCCCAATTTCCCCTTAAGTTTTCCATCGTCCGAAAGTCCCAATTCGATTCCGGCAAGCGCGAGGGCGTTAAGGGCAAGTTCATCGCCGCCAACTGCGTAAATAAGCTCGGCATCGGCAATGTCTGCGGCTTTTGTGGCGAGGGGGTTTATGAAAAATACACGCGACCTGTTGAACTGTTTGGCTTTGCGAATGCGGAGGTATTCGTTTGGATGTTCTTTATGCAGGTCAGAGCCAAAAACTACAACAACATCTGAAGTGTCGATATCGGCAATTTTGAACGGACGCGAGGCGAGCGCAGCATACACAGTATCCCCAATTTTAGGAAGCATACGATACTCACCGCGGAAATCGACATTGTTGCTCTGAAAATTATGACGCATCAGCTTGTTCAGACTGTGCAAAGCGGCATTATCAAGCGAGGGCGCGGCAAGAGCGCCAAGACAAACGCCCCCTTTGTTCTCGGCAATCTCCTTGAATTTCTTGGCAACAAGTGTGACAGCTTCGTCCCACGTTGCCGGCGCCTGTTTGCCATTTTTCTTGATTAGCGGCGATTGCAAACGGTCTTCCGAAGTCGCTATTTGATATCCATAACGGGTGACATCTGCAAGCCAGCCATCATCGATCAAGTCATTGCGTCGTGAGGTCACTCGATAAATCTGATTCTGTTGCCGTTCTTTGTAAAAGAGAATATTTGAACCGGAGCTTGTAAACGGACAGATTGATGGAACTTGTTCGGTCAGCCAGACACGAATTTTGTAGCGCCAGTCGGTGTTAGTCAGGGCGCCGACAGGGCAAATTTCGACAAGGTTGCCGGAAAATGGATTGTCGACTTGCTCACCGGGCGCAGCATTTATTTCTGTAATATTGCCACGCTCGTAGGCGCCAAGGTCATATTCACCGAAAGCTTCTTTGTTCGCTCGAACGCATTTGAAGCAGAGAATGCACCGGTTGCGGTTCAAAACAATTTCCGGACCTATCCGGAGGTCATCGAAAGTCGACTGCTTGCCCTCCTCGGTGAATCGATATTTTTGAAATTCGAACCGGCTGTCATCATAGCCATGCGCGAAAGTCAAATCCTGAAGATCGCACTCGCCGCCTTTATCGCAGGTAGGACAGTCAAGCGGGTGATTGATGAGTGTAAATTCCAGTACCGCTTTGCGACCGCGTTTAACTAAATCGGAATTAGTGTGTACAACCATTCCGTTTGTGGCTTCGGTTGAACAGGAGACCATGAGTTTAGGCATCTTCTCAATTTCGACATAACACATACGGCATGCCCCGACTGATTTTAGTTTCGGATGCCAGCAAAACGAAGGGACGTGGATATTGTTATTAAGCGATGCCTCAAGGACACTTGTTCCTTTCGGAACGGTGATGCTTTGGCCGTCGAGAATGAAAGTCACCGTGTCGACTGCTTTTGCCGGCGGATTTGCCGCTTTTAATTCTTCTGCCACACTTCCCTCTTTAAACAAACGCGAAATTTGTGGTAACCATTGGTTTATGGTTATCTATTGCATACTGCCATTCATCGCGCCAGTGCTTAAGAGCCGATTGAATGGGCATGACTGCCGCATCTCCGAGCGGACAAATAGTACGGCCGAGAATATTCTCGCACAGAGATTCGATTTTCTCAAGGTCGCCCGGTTTGCCATTGCCATGCAGGATATTACTTACAATCTGTTCGAGCCAGCCGGTTCCCTCGCGGCAAGGAGTGCATTTCCCGCACGATTCATGTCGGAAGAAATGAATGAGCTTATATATAGTCCATATGATGCATGTGTCTTCGTCAAAAACAATAACGCCCCCCGAACCAAGCATCGAACCGATACTTGCAAGTGATTCATAGTCAAGACCGACATCGATCATTTCAGGCGTGAGAAAGGGGGTCGATGCCCCGCCGGGAATGACGCCCTTGAGTTTTTTATCGTTCAGAATTCCGTTGCCGTAGGCCGGATCATAGAGCAGCTTGCGAAGTGAAAATCCAAGCTCGACTTCGTAATTGCCCGGGCGTTTGACATGGCCGCTAAGAGAAAAGATTTTTGTTCCGGTTGATTTTTCAGTCCCCATTGTGCGATACCAGGCTGCGCCGCGATTGATGATATGCGGCACTGCAGCAAGCGTTTCGACATTATTCACAATTGTCGGGCAGGCGTAAAGACCTTCTATTGCCGGAAATGGCGGACGAATGCGCGCGAGTCCTTTTTCGCCTTCGAGCGAGCTGATCATGGCGGTTTCTTCTCCGCAGATATAGGCTCCACCGCCGGTGAACACGAGCATCTCCAGGTCATAGCCAGAGCCGTAAATATTTTTGCCAAGATGCCCTTTGGAATAGGCATCGTGCATTGCGGCTTCCATGACTTTTATCGAATAACCAAACTCCCCCCGAATATAACAAATCATGAGGTGACTTTTGATAGCGAAAGCGGCAATGGCCATACCTTCAATAACGGCATGCGGGTCACGCTCCAGCAGCACACGGTCTTTACATGTCCCGGGTTCGGATTCATCTGCATTGCAGACCAAATAACGCGGTTTTGGAGAATCTTTCGGCACGAATGTCCATTTCATACCAGTTGGAAATCCGGCGCCGCCTCGTCCCCGAAGCCCTGAGTTTTTCACTTCAAGTGCAACCTGTTCGAACGTCATTGATGATAAAACTTTGCGCCATGCCGTATAGCCGCCGTGTGATTCATATATTGCAAGTTTCTGTTGCTGCGGGTCCTCGACAAACTTAAACAAATGCAGCCGTTCGCTCGCGGTAACTTCTTTGGCGTTGGTAATGACAGGTGAATAAAACATCAGTTTTTTGTTTTCAACTCCTCAATAACCTGGTCGACCTTGACGCGCGTAAGATTCTCATAAAACTCATCATTAACCTGAACCATTGGAGCTGTGGAGCATGATCCAAGACATTCCACCGAAATGAGGGTGAACTTATTATCAGGGGTTGTCTCCCCTTTTTTGATGTTAAGCTTCTCCTCGAGATAGCCAATCATGTTATCCGCGCCGACTAAAGCGCAGGATATATTGTGGCAAACTTGGATTAGATGTTTTCCCACCGGTTTTTTCGGGAATAGTGTATAAAAAGTTGCCGCTTCGGCAATCTCCACATAGGGGATATGTATGACTTTGGCTATCTCCCTGTAGATGGACTCGTTTAAATGCCCGACCTGTTGACAGGCGATTGTCAGACAAGGTAAGATTGCCGATTTGCGCTGTGGATACTCGGCCGCCTTTTGTTTCATCGCGGCAACTGATTCAGCGGTAAGTATCATCGGTCAACCTCCCCCAGCACTATGTCAATAGAACCAATAGCGCACACAACATCGGCCAGAAGTTGTCCTTCGCAGAGCGCAGGCAGTGCCGCAAGGTTTATGAATGATGGTGGCCGCACACGAATGCGATTGGGTTTATTTGTTCCATCCCCGGATATGAAAAATCCAAGTTCCCCCTTGGGCGATTCAATCCCCTGATAGACTTCGCCAACTGGCGCATTAAAGCCCTCGGTGATAATTTTAAAATGAAAAATGAGCGATTCCATTTTTGTTAACATGTCCTCTTTCGGAGGAAGCACCACCCCCGGAACATGGGCTCGAAACGGACCAGACGGCATCCCATCTATTGCTTGCTTTATAATTCGGAGTGATTGGCGAATTTCCTCAAGGCGGATATTGTAGCGGTCGTAGGCATCGCCGGCCGTTCCCAAGGGCACATCAAAATCGAATTTTTCGTACGCCGAATAGGGATTGGCTTTGCGCAAATCATGGTTGACCCCGCTCCCGCGAAGCATTGGCCCCGACAATGACCAATTGATTGCGTCCTCGGCAGAGATGACAGCGACGTTTTTCGTTCGGTTAATGAAAATTTCATTGTTTGTCAGAAGTGTTTCATAATCTTTTAGTCCCTCTGGAATCTGCTTGAGGACCTTGTGTACAATTTTGTCGAAATTCTTGGGCAGTTCCTCAGCAAGCCCGCCGATGCGAATGTACGTCGTCATCATTCGCTGGCCGCCGCACGCCTCATAGATATCGATAATGGATTCTCGCTCACGAAAGGCATACAGGAGCATAGACATCGCGCCCAAATCAAGAGCGTGGGTTCCAAGCCAAACGAGGTGAGAACCGATGCGTGTGAGTTCTGCCAGACAGACTCGCGCCCACTTTACTTTCTCGGGGACTTCAATATCCATGAGCTTTTCGACAGCCAGACAAAAACCAAGATTGTTTGACATCGGCGCCATGTAATCTATGCGATCGGTGCAGGGGATCGCCTTATAATAGAGCTTGGATTCCATTGTCTTTTCAATGCCGGTATGGAGATAGCCAACTATCGGTTTGCATCGAACAACAGTCTCGCCATCGATTTCCAATTCCACGCGTAACACACCGTGAGTCGATGGATGCTGGGGTCCCATGTTGATATTGAGTGTTTTTGTTTCCACTACTTAATCACCTCGGGCGGATTATTTTTATTCCAGCTGAAGTGCGGAACCTCGTAGGTGAGCGGAAAATCGCGCCGAAGCGGATGCCCTTCGAGTTCATCTGTAGTCAATATTTTTGTCAACTCAGGATGGCCGATGAAAACTATACCCATCATATCCCAAACTTCGCGCTCCATCCAATTTGCGCCGTTCCATAGCGAAGTCAGACTTGCGATCGCGGGCTTCGCTTCAGGCAAATGCACTTTGAGGAAAAAACGGTATTTGTGTTTGAGCGAATAAAGATTATAGATGACCTCAAAGCGTCCTTCGATTCCTCGGGGATGGTTTAACCAGTCAACAGAGGTAATATCAGCCAGAAAATTGACTGTGAGTTCAGGGTCATTCATGAGCGTTTCGCAGATAGAGGGGAGCGCCTCTGACTTTATATAAAACGAAAGCTCGTTACGGAAATTAGTTTCCCGGACAAGAGCGTCTGGGAATGCCGCGGTGAGGAATCGTCTAAGTTTGTCTTCCATGATCTATCTGTAGTTTGTGCCCTTTTTCACAAAATCCGCGAAACCATTTCTCTGTATATAGATAAAATCTCGTGCATTAGCCGATCTTACGTCCCCACTCTTCGCGGCTGTCTTTGACTGACTCCTTGTCGATTTTAGCCTGGAGTTTCAATATACCGTCCATGAGTTGTTCCGGCCGGGGAGGGCATCCCGGGACGTAAATATCGACCGGAATAATGCGGTCGACGCCCTGAACTATGGCATAGTTATTAAATACACCGCCGCATGAGGCACACGCGCCCATGGAGATTACCCACTTGGGGTTTGGCATTTGTTCGTACAGAGTTCGAATTACCGGAGCCATTTTGACTGAGACGCGGCCAGCGACAATCATCAGATCGGCTTGACGCGGCGAGGGCCGCATCACTTCCATCCCATAACGGGCGAGGTCAAAATGCGAGGCGAAAGTGGAAATCATTTCGATCGCGCAGCAGGCAAGCCCAAATCCAAGCGGCCACATGGAGCGTTTGTGCGCCCAGTTGACCATTTTGTCGACTGTGGTCAATATTATCGAATCGGGTATTCTCTCTTCTAATCCCATTTGAGGGCTCCTCGGCCTAACTCATAGAAATACCCGACAAGGATAACAACGACAAAAACCGAAATAGCCAGAAAACCAAACATTCCTAAATCGCGAGCTACAACCGCCCAAGGCAGCAGGAAAATGACTTCAATATCGAACAAAATAAACGAGATAGCGACCATATAAAATTTAACCGGAATGGGATCGGTTGTCGTTCCCTTCGCTGGGATGCCGCACTCGTAGGCTTCGCCTTTATGACCAAGTTTAGTGCGTTTACCAATAAAAATTGACAGCCCGCTCAATAATAGTGCAAGCCCGGTTGTGATGACAATGAGAAGGATTATGGGATAAAAATCTTGAAACATCGCCTCTTGAACTTCTCCAGTCATATTTGCGGAACAATTCCGACTAGATTACTACATTCCACTATCATTGTCAATAACATTTTCATACTGAAAATGTCGTAGGATCAGGGAGAAATCTTGTTGTCTCAGTTGGTCTTACACAAACGGTCAGGCACTTTCAATATATGAAGAAGCCCTATAGCCATTAGAGAAGTGTTTCACAAGCTAAGAGACAGAATAAAACAAATGACAGTTTCAATTGGTATGCTTTGCGAAACGAAGCTCAGCATTAGCGGATTACGATTGTTGGAAATTCTCGAAGAAATGCGTCGGACTTCAAAATTGAATCCAGATCCTCCTCGCTAAATCTTCCGTAGGCGGTCGAATGACCATAGATTTCAAGGCGCTTTTCACTTTGCTCGATTTTCATCCATCCCCCGCCGCGAATTTTATGATGTGTATCAAATATTTCAACGCGTGAATTGCCGGCCACCCACCCGGACGGTATTTCTCTTTCTCGGCAGAAACGATTCACAAGATGGGCATGGTAGGGATAGTCTGACACTGGCCCGATGAGCAGAAAGAGATTCGATCTGTTGGCTAGAAGTACAAATTTACAAACAATGCATCGTGAGCGCCCGGCCTCAAGGCCGGACTGAACATCTTTGTTAAAATACAAGCAGACTTCGGCCGGCATGGTGTTTTCCTGCAAATTGCTCAATTTCCCACTCTGATATGGTTTGAAAATATCCAGCCACGTCTCCCCTTCCAAACCTCGACCCTGTAAATCCCGGGACGGGAAACATCAAAATCGATTCGATTCCCCGTAACGGTCAGGATTAGTTCACCGTTGTGAACCAGATTCATCCTTGCCTTTGAAGGCAGCCGGACCTGCAGTTTAGCCTCATTGGGCGAACTCAACCAGCCTCCGCATGTTACAGATTCGCCGGGTCTGACAGCAAGAAACTCGAAGCCTGTCGCATCCCCCCATCTGATATTTGAACAAAAAAGCCGGCAGTCGCGAATGGCACTCAGAAGCTGGCTGCTTGCTGTTTCGAAATGCGAAGACAGCGGTTCATCGAGGAGAATGTGTGTTCTAATACAGCGGAAATGAACTTTGTATGGGAAAATTTCTACTCTTAACGGACCAAATTGAACAGGAAAGGCATGGGCATCGACCGAGGCAACTCCGGCGCACTTTGACTTCATATTGAGGGCATCCCATTTTTTCAAGATGCGTTGAGTAGGACCGATCATCGATTTTCTCGGTGAAAAAACCATATGGAACTTATTGAACGGTGTGAGTTGTTCCATCCATTCAGACATCTGATTCCACAATTCGATCCCGGTAAACCCCGAAACCGACCAGTCATTCCAAGGATATGGTGGGTACTGTTTCATCCGGTTTCTGATTTCATCCGGGTGCGCGATTATGCCGACCGCGCCGTCGCGTGCCGCGGCGGCAACATATTCTTTCGGTGACAATTTATCTGAATACACACCGGGCGATCCGAATATGAGGTAATGGTGTTTGTCGCTCGTATCGTTATGCTCATATCCAATTACAACCAGTGTCTTGCCATAAAATCCCTCTTTGCTGGCATCGCGGTTCGAAAGGGTCATATGGTCCGACACCATCATGAAATCAAGCCCCGCTTCCTGGCCGATTTCGGCTATTTGTTCGAGAGATTTTGTGCCATCGCTCTCGGTCGTGTGCATATGAATCGCACCCGAATACTGATACCACTCTCCTATTTTATGCGGCATGAGTATCCTTGCGATAACGGGTGTCCGGTACTCGCCGAAAAATAATGAGGCCAATTATCATGATTATGGCCAAAGTCAAAAGCGCAATTTGGTAAGGGAGTTTTGTCATCGATTCAAGGCTAATATTGAAAGTATCCTGAACAAACTGCGCTGATGACCCGCCAGGGGCAAAGAGCAAAACAGTTCCAGTCCAAATAAGCGGTCCGAAAATCGCTGAGGCTCTCCCCGTAACGGCAAAAAGTCCAAAGAATCGCCCGAGTTCTTCTTTTGGCACGAGTTCGGCAAGCATCGGGCGAGTTGTCGTCCATAGTCCACCCAAAAGGATTCCGACAAGCGAGCCCATTGCCCAGACAAGCGGCTCATAGTCAACAAACACAAAACCAGAGAGAGCTACTATCCAGCCAAATACAATCCATGTCACAAGTTTTTTTAGTGACATAAAGATTGACAGTTTGCCTATGATAAACGAGCCTACCACAGCAGTTATAGTTGAGACAATAAGAAAAAGACTAATGAGATTGTCCGAAAAACGAAGCACAATTGCGCAGTAGAGGCCGATATTGAGAATGACGGTATTTACCGCATCCTGGAAAAAGAAATTGGCGACGAGAAAGCGAAGTACACCGGGATACTTTTTGGTCTCAGCAAGTCCAGACCAGACTTCGCTGTACGCCTTGCGGATTGAAACCTTGGATGTCTGTGCGACTGGCTTTTCTTTTACCACAAGAAAGAGGGGCAGAGAAAAAAGAAAGAACAAAACTGCTGTTGGAACAAACGCGCCGACTTTGCCGCTTCCGTCAATAAATGGTATATCAAGTGAAAATATTCCGCCAGTCACAAACGGCAGGACTAAAAGCATCCCGACAACTGAGCCGACATAGCCGAAGGCCACACCAACGCCCGAAATGTAACGAGCATTCTTTCCTGCTGATACGGAATACAGCAAAGCATTATAAAACGGCTGACCAGCTTCATAGGCAAAATTGGAAATGACAGAGAGTGTCAGTAGCGCAATGATGCTCATCTGCCCGGCGAAGCCCATCCCGGCAACGGCGATGCAACAGGTCAGCGTAAAAAACAGAAGGAAATACTTCTTCTTTGTTTGGTGGTCAGAAATTGCCCCCAAAGCCGGTGCGACAATGGCAGTAAGAAGCATCGCAAACGAGAATGGTAAATCAAAGTAAAAGTCGGGGTAGGACAGGTCTTCGATAATGTATCGTTTGAGATAGAGCGAAATTATGTTCATCGAGTAGATCGTGTTGGCAAAATCATAGAACGACCAACTGATGACTTCCTTGTTCCAGACGAGCTTCGTTGGCTCTGCTTTACTCAGGTTTGTAACAATTACTGACGGCATACGAGCGGGTATCTCGCTCATAGACCAAATTTGGTTGAGATGATTATCATGGGGTCAATTAACCGTTCGAGGCGGGGCAAGTCAAGAAGTCTGAAAATAATGAGCAACACGCGCTCTGCGCTATGATTCGGTGAGCAAACGACCCGCCTCACGAAAGCCGCTCAGGATACGAATAATCCTCAACGATTCAGTATCAGACAAATAAATCACAAGATAGGTGTGCACTGGCCAGAAACGAAACGGCTTGGATGTTAAATCTGAGCGAAGATGACCGATATTCGGGTGACGTGATAACAGTTCGAAGGCCAGAATAAAATCGACAAGTACATTCTCAGCGCCACTAGGACTGTCAAGCGCAATGTAATCGATTAGAGATTTCGAGGTCAGTCTGGGCCAACGGCGTGAGCTGGTAGGTTCCCACCGCTTATGGCTTACGCTTGCTAATCTTCTGCTTAAGCTCTTGAACAAATGAAGAACCATCAATAAGGCTACCCGAATCGGCCTCTTTGATTCCAGCCTGAATTTCTTTGCTTAACTGGTTTAGCCGTAAATCCCGCAGTTGCTCCTGCTCCTGAAGAAGTCTGAAAGCTTCGCGGACAACTTCACTAGCCAAGGATACTTTCCAGACTTTACTTTTTTCTGGATAAATTTTTCGTGCTCTGGAGTCAATGAAACATTCATATACCATTATACGCAATACGCAAAATAACAAAAACTGTCAATATTTGGCGGTGTCCTAATTTGAAACGTGATTACGACAATTTCATGATGCCGTGTATCTTCAAAAGCTGAAGACATACAGCACAAACTGAGATGTTGCGAATTTGATCGGCTGATTTGACCTCGTATTGAACTTGCCCAGTTTCCAACATTATTTCGTCTTGTGCCAAATCAGACTTTGTTCGCCGACAAACCCAACATGAGTCAGAATTGAGGGGGGGATAATTGTTCATGAGCGTTCTCCTTTTTGATCGTTAAATTCACTTCTGATCGAAGCTCTGACCGCATCCGCCGGAGACTCAACAGGCGGAGAGTGCAGTACAGCATAATATTTCATTTTCGACGATCCCTCAATTGGTGACGACCACGCATAGCAAAGAGAGGCCATAGGATGTCCCTTAATAGCAAAGACAGTGACTTCGCCCTCCCAAACAATTTTGTCCTGAAAAGACTCGACAACCCAAGTCGTTTCAAGTAAGGTCGCTTGGCAGTTGTGAAGTGACTCGACAGCTTTCTTGAGGTCGTCTATTTGTCTATATCCTCAGCATCTTCGATGGTATCACTTAGAATGTCATCCAGCCATTTCTTGATCTTGTCAATGTCCAGCTGTTTGTATGGGTATGGCACGCGCAAAATGGCGGTTCTTCCACCCTTTAATGGGATCGGATAGTCGCGGGTGATTATGGCCTGAGGTCCTGCCGTACCCATGACCATTGTTGCGGGCTGTGGCGTGACCCTGACTCCGGGCATTTGGTTTAAGTCCATGAGATTCCCTTCAAATTGATCGGCTTGTCTCGTCTCGGGTGCCTCAAACTTGATACCTGCCTTGATACCTGCATAATCCAGCGTCTGCCTAAAATCCCTAATAAACCCCTCAACCGCCTTTGGGTTGAATCCCCGTTCCATCACCAACAAGGTTCGCAGAGTATCATCGCCGGGAAGTCCACCCCTTTCGGCGAACTCTCGCCACAACTCTTTGTAGATTTCCGGCTTTAAGGCGCATCTCTTAAGAGCGGCTAACTTCTCAGCCTCGCTACCACCCTTCAAGACGATATAAAGTGCGTCTCTTGTAAGGACAATACGCCCATTTTCCTCACTTGTCAATCCAAATTTTCTTAAGGCGGAAATTGCGGTCAATGAGGCCCCATGTTCTCCCTTATACCCTAAGTGCTTTAGGACGGCCTCGCGGGTACTACCCGCATTACCGTCTTTTGCATAGATGGCATTGATTTTTTCGACAGCCTCTTTTAGACCCATCACGGGGAAGTTTGGGCTCCGCTGTTTTTTACCCCTTAAATCAGGAGCCGTACCGCCAGACTGTTCAGCCATAATCAGGCCTCCAAAGGTTTGAGTTTCTAATGACAATGTATGGGAGGCGAAAAGATTGTCAAGATGTTTTTGGCGTTAAGCTCACGATAAAAAAATATGAAATACTTTCAAATAAGTATTGTACTACTCGATGCTATTACATATATTGTTGAGGAGATCGAAAACAGAAGCCCCCGAAGGGTAAGTTCGAGGGCCGGATTTGGGGTGCGAAATGGTTTCTGGGTCGGGCTTGACATCTGACGCCACGGGGTTCGAGCCCCCGGCACTCCACTTCATTATACCTTATCGGCAGGAGTTTGTCAATGAATAACTTGAAGCGAGACAAGCAAGAAGTTGTTATCAGGTGTCTTGTCGAGGGTGCTTCAGTTCGATCAACTGAACGGATTACCAATGTCCACCGAGATACAATTCTAAGACTCATGGTCAAGGTTGGTAATGGTTGCAAGAATATCATGGCAAGTGAATTCCATGATCTCCAATGCCGTCGGGTTCAGCTTGATGAGATTTGGGGGTATGTAGGTCGGCATCAACGCAGACTAACCGAGGCTGACGATCAAAACAGAACTGGTGATTTCTGGACATTCGTTGCAATAGACGCTGACACTCGTCTTGTCCCTGCTTATAGGGTTGGCAAACGCAATCTTGAAACTACGACACAATTCCTTAGTGAGTTATCCGGTCGTTTGGCTAACAGAGTCCAAATATCATCTGATGCTATGCCCTCATATATAGAGGCGATTGATCGTGTGTTCGGTGCTAACGTCGATTACGGTCAGATTGTAAAGTCATACGAAGCAGAACCAGTCGGGCCGGGTAGGTATAGTCCGCCGCGAGTTTCATCAATTAAAAGGTCAGTGAGGGTTGGCCGTCCAGAAGAAGGACATATCTCGACAAGCTATGTTGAGAGGAGCAATCTTTTAATGAGGATGAGTATTCGACGCTTAACGAGGCTAACCGACGCTTTCTCCAAAAAGTTGGAAAATCTTGAGGCTTCTATTGCATTACACTTCGGTTACTACAATTTTGTCAGGATTCACAGGTCTTTGAGAGTTACGCCCGCAATGGAGGCTGGGGTTACTAAGAGCGTGTGGACTATAAACGATTTGGTCGATGCTTGTGATAGCCATGGAGCCAGATCAAAGCCAGAGGGTAAATGATGGATCAGAGTGCTCTACGATTTAGACGAGTCGACATGACGAATGAAGCCTACAAAGAATTAAAGTGCCACCGAGACAAAATCAGTGATTGTTCTGAGATTGACGAGGTCATCTTTGGCATAAGATACCATTTGGAGCGGAATGCGGACATTTGCGATACGGTAGAGGGGACAAATGTCCGTTGCTACAAAGCGCGGCCTATGCGTTCAGGCTTTTCCGTGTCGGTTCTCTTTCGCATCAATGACAGAAAGGTTGAAATCTGTAGAGTTCTTCATAAAAAGTTGGGGGAGAACTAAGTCGATTAAGCCTGTCGCTCTAGTGCGACTGCTATTTTGATAATCTCAGGAGTAATATCCGACGGCTCTTGTTCTCGGCAATAAACGGTGCTGTACGGAATGTCCTCTTTAAGGCTCGCCAATTCGTAACCTATAAACTTATGTGACCGATTACTAATTTCGTCGGCAGTTTGGTCTTTGTACTTCACGATCATATCATTTACAATATCAATTTCCCATGCCTCAAAAAATTCAAGATTCGACTCTCTAAGCGGAGTTGGCCGGTGCTGGATACGATCATAGCATTTCTTCCGTATGATAGCCAATTCAGCATTGGCAATCATTTCGTCAAGGATAGACGGCATAAGACGAGGGGATGGCCCCATTTTCAATTTCTGGTAATTGGCTCCCGTAATTGACAGCCCTCTACGTCTAAAGGCTGTAAAATCAGAAAAGAACAGTAATTTATTCAGCTTGACCTTGCCAAAGAACTCATGTTCCTGACACTTGGCTGAAATATAAAGAACCAGCTCCTTAAATTTTCTCTTCTGAAATCGCACCGACTACCCTCACCAAACCGCTGTGTTATGTGTATTTTAATATAATGGATCGGCTTAAAAATGTCAAGAATTTAAACCCGTACTTCATCTTGCAATCAGATTGCCCCTATTTTCAAATTAGGACACCGCCCAATATTTGTTATCGAAGTAAAATTTCCTTCAATCGAAGAAATTCCAGATAAAACCATACGAATTGAATCGCCCCACATCCTCAAAATATTCCCTCGGCTCATAGCTATTCGAAAGCAGATTCTGAATGACATAATGAAAGCGAAAGGTATTCAATTGGAATGAGAGAGAGACATTCAGGAGCGGAATCTCGCCGAGGAATCGACCTTGGTATCCTTCGTATGGCCCCAGGAAAATAAACTCGCCGTACCCATAGAGATGAATCAGTTTTGCTTTCCAGAACCAATGAAGTTCAAGGTTTGAGAAAAAATGAAAATCGGGTGTGTATGCCCTATCAGCAAAGGCATCGTAATCCACGGTGTAATGACTCGCGCCAGCTGAGGCGGTGACGACATCCTTCCACTGCAACTTCCCGCGCGCGGTTACATTTAGAAATGTCACATTCCCGTTCATTGGAAAGAATGTTGTCTCGTCAATGCTGTTGCGGTATCGCCAATCGATTCCGTCAAATATCTTTCCGCCGGCAACCGACAGGCACAGCGATCGCGCGACATTCCCCCATCCGACATCGGCTGAGCCGACAAGCTGGCGCTCCTGCTCCAAATTCGGATTGCCGATATCGGAATAGATCCCGAACGACGACGGATAGACCAGCGATCGCTGATGACGAAGATGAAGTTCATGCAGAGTCGGTTCCCGTTCCTGGTAAAGCGCAGAGAACATGAAAAATAGATTCTCGGATTCTTTCTGCCATACTGCCGATACCGACGGAAGCAGTCCGACACCTTCAACCGCACGCGCCGAGAAGCGCACAGCGTAATTCGAAGGTTTTGTAAGAGTCACAAAACCAAATGAAAGTTCACCATGATACCGGTCGAAACGCTCAAAGCCGTCATCATATTGATTTGAGTGCAGTTCGACGTCCGAGGAGAAAGCCTTATTCCCCTTGAGCCATTCGCGGCCAGTCTCGAGAGAATGCCCTGTGATATTAAAACGCCCCTTGTACGGGCCATCAATATTGGAGCCTTGGCGTAAATGACTGTAACCGAATGAATTTGTTGCAGTAAAATTATTGGTGTGGGCGAGAAAGGCAACGCGCAAGGAACGATCAAACCGCTTGCGCTGAATTGACGAACCGCCAATATCAGGATACAACGGAAGCGGTCCCTCGGCATCATTGAGCGATCCCGCCACTTTCAGCGCGTACCGGCCAGTCAGAGGCTGATAGAGATCGGCGGTGTAGGTGTATGAGTCATGCTGACGATTAACAACAAGACCATCGGCAGTTTTATAGCCGAGCGATGCTGTCAGTTTTCGTCCGTTTGAAAAATTGTTGGCGTATCTGCCTCGTACATTCGAGTAGCTATAAAAGCCCTTGTCGACAATGAATGCCGTGTGCGGGGATGCTGTGTCACGTTTTATCGGTATAGTCAAAAGGGTCGCCACACCGTTCCCGTCGCCGCCAAAAACAGCCCCTGCTCCGGCCGGCAGGACATAGATACTCTCATCAAGCGTGGTCGGCAGATCATTGAGGTCAACCAAACCGTCCGGTTCTATAATATGTTCGAAGGGGCGGTACTGTTGACCAGCCATAAGATAGTTCATGCGGTCGCCCTGAAGTCCGAACGGCTGCACGGTTGTCCTCATCGGTGTGGTCTGATGGGCAAGAGAGAAAAACCCGGGGTGAGTGCGAAAGTAATCACCGGCATCGCGGGTGAAAAACCTACGCACCGCGGAGCCGTTATCCAGCCGCGGAGATAACAGATATGCCGAAAGCGAGTCGAAGTAAAAAAAAGGTTTTGGACGAGGCTCACGTTCTTTTTCAAGTTGTTGCCGAACGCGAATGCGGGCTTCAAAATCTTTGAGCCGGTCGCGTTCGGTTCCCAAACTATCCTTCACATCGAGGGTGTCGGCGACATCGATTGTATCATAAACTGGAGGAAGCGGAGAGCGGGAGGAATCGACAGAATCAGCCTTGGTGGCATTGCAGAACATTAGCGCACCGAGCAGAACAAGCGCGGCAATTCTCTTCATGATCGAGACGTCTCCCGTTTATAGAGATGAAGTGTCGCTCCAAAGAGGAGGGGAAATATAAGCGCGTTTGAAAGAAGCGACGGGCCTGACCAGAGCATGCCAGTATAGAACCACGGCCAGAACGGCTGGTTGATTGCGGCATCGACAATGTTTACCGGGATGTAAAAGGCAAGGGTTGAGATCAGAGCGGTAATTACAAGTGAGAGAATCTTTGTCGCGGCGGACATTTTCCAGAATGATGTCTGGCGGTACAGGGCGCCGATTGCTCCGCTTAACGCCATGCCTCCCATCTGCGCCAGCATAACAGGCAGGTTCACCGGGCCATAGGGATTTAAAAATGACCAAAGTCCGGTTCCGATGACGCCAACAAGCATTCCTGAGAAAACTCCCCAGACAAATCCGGCGGTGAAGACAATGAAGAAGGTCAGTTTAACATTTATCGCATAGGCAGTCGCATAGGCGAGGACATAGACAAGCGCGGAAAAAAGAGCAATACGCGTCAAGCTATGAATTTTTCCGAGGGACAATTCGCGCTCGGATGCGGAAGTCATCGGATAATCGCCACCTTGACTTTGTCTTCGGCCAAAAGAGTCTTTTTGTCCGGAGAACTGTACAGCCGGGCGTAGGCAAAATAGACACCCGACGAGACCGGCGATCCCGACTGGTTTTTCATATTCCATTCGGATTCAAATAATCCTGCGCGGTAGAGCCCAAGACGATCTTCGCCAGCAAATGTTCCCTCAAGCGCCTGAACAAACTCGCCTGAAACTGTAAAGAGATCAACCAATAGCAAGGGGCTGCTGAAAACTGGAATTGTTATTGAGTCTGTGGGAACAGCAAAGCGGAATTTGAGATTCTCCCCACCCATTTTTGAGACAACGGCAGGGTTCGGATACGGGGTCAGCACGGCGGCTGGTCTACTAATGAGCGCCGGGTTAACTTCGCTGGAATCGGTGCCGCCTGTTGTATAGGAAATACCAAGCTCGGTAGCTTGCGAATAAAGCGAGGCGTTTGTTGTTCCGGTTGTAAATATTAGGCTAATTGAGCGGTAAAGATCGGGATTCAGAAATTCGAGGACACCAGATAATCCAGGCACGGGGGACGTCTCTACAAAATGTGAATCAGGCAATGCTTCGAGTTGATATACGACTGAAAGCACCCAAGGTTGAGGAAGGGAGCTGAGCACAAAACCGAGTATCTGAATTTCTGATGAGTCCACGCATACGCCACTGTCTGTGCTGTCACAGCGGAATCTGTCATATGTGCGGGATTGAAGTTCTTCCAGCCGGATAAACGTTGACGCATTATGATGCGGCTGATAGGGATTGCCAAAAACAACATTGAAGGGATAACTGGTGTGCCGTGCCATTTCGGTGAGTGGAATAATAGGATAGGCGACGGCTTCTTCGTAACCAATTCCATTTGGGGCAGTCTCAGTATATTGCCCGGTAAAGTAGTTCCACAGCCAGAATTCATTGAAGGCCCCTGACAGTGAACTGCCATACATCGGGTTGGCCAATATCTGATTGATAGCAGTGAATACTTGTCCGCCGAAGCCGAGTGTGCCGCAGCGCAGCCAAATTTCCCGAATAAGAGCCGGGTCGAACTTTTCTGACAAGTACAAGGGGAAGATAGCCGCGCCATAAGGATGAAAATCCGCGAACCCGATAAATCGTTGAAGGGAGCTCTGCGGATCTTCGAAGAAATACGGCAGGTATGAATAGTAGTCATTTATGTGGTCGTATAATTGTTCTTCCATCCAGACCGCCGACATCTCCATCCAATATCGTTTGACCTGCTGGTTCACAACATCGGCCTCGGTGTGATCAATGCCGAACTGTATGGCATGGAAATATTCATGGGCGAGGGTGACCCGCACGGCATCGAGCGGGCGATCTTTGTATCTATCAATCTGCTGGAAATCATTTTCGAGTTCGATAAACGAAGTCGCGCTCAGGGTTATCGGATTGCCAATGTAGGTGGAATCAATATATGCCAAGCCAAAAATTCCGGTGCCAAGATCGGTGAGATAAATGTCATACTTCTCATCTCCTCCCGAAAGATAAAATGAATCTGCAGGAGGAGCAGGATATCCCATAACATTGACAATTGAGTTATACACTGAATCGGCAATGACCCCTACCATCTCTACGTAGTTAGGATGACCATCACCGTCTGAGTCCACATTCGCCTGAAAGACCGCATCGGTCCCGGTCTTCGTATAATGAATCAGAAAGAGACCGCTCGGGGAAACATAACTCGTATCCAATATCGGGCGTGACTGCAGCGCATCGCCTCCAAGAGAAAGCAGAAGTTGTTTGTCCAGTTTGCTTCTGTTAAGGCTGAAGTCGGCAGCGGCAGTCATGCCGCACTTAATAGGCAGACCATTATATTCGTGTTCTTCGATAAACTCAGCCGCGGATTTAGAGGGTAGTGACCGCCCTCCTTTGACAAACAGATAGTCTTCGATAATCTCACGCTGGCGCTCTATCGACAGATCTTGATCGTTGGCCTGAACAGGAAGATATGCAAGTATCAACACGAGAAGAATAAATCGCTTCAATGGGCACTCCCATGATCACCGGCGAAACTTTCCACCCGCCGCTTAAGGTTTTCAAGACAGTCTATCGGCACTTTAAGGGCTCCAATTGGTACCTCTCGTCCCGAACGACCATGAAAGTCCGACCCTCCCGTGATAATCATACTATATGTTTCAGCAAGTCCCAGCAGTTGCGTAATCATCACTGTCGAATGAGCATAATGAAAAACTTCAATTCCATCAAGGCCAAGCGGCGCAAGGTGCGGGATATGACGGTGCATTTCAGCAATTCCAGCATGGGCCATGACAGCGACACCCCCGGCTTCGTGAACCAAGTCAATCGCCTTGCGCGGTATCCACGACGCTTTGGCTTCATAGCCTGGACCGTCGAAGCCGATATATTTCCTGAAGGCTTCTTCCATCGTTGAGACTTGTCTCATCTGCAGGAGCGTTTCAGCAATATGCGGTCTGCCGATAACAGCTCCGTCGGCAATACGCAATACGTCCTCGAAAGTAATCTGTAAGCCCAGCTTCTGAAGTTTTTTCACCATATTGAAACCCCGCGTACTTCGCTTTTCTTTGAATTCTTCCAGAGCATCAGTAAGCCTCGGGTGTTCAGGGTCAAAGAGGTAGGCCAGCATATGCATATCATCACCATCCACATTTACTGACAGTTCGACGCCCGGCACCAATTCCGGGTCACTTCCAGTTAACAGCGGACTCATTTGTCGATACCCTTCAATTGTGTCATGGTCGGTCACAGCAAAGGCATCAAGATTTTTTGTTCTTACTATGTCGAGCAATTTTTGTGCGGAGTACAATCCATCGGAACAACTGGTGTGCATATGCAAATCGACATATTTGGTCATCTACTTAACTTACTTTCCACTACTGATTGGATTTGGGAAGCAAGTTGTTCGCCGTAGTCTTGCGCGGTTTTCCATTCCTTGCGAAGCGAAGCGACCAGATTTTTGTCTTTAAGCGAGGCAAGATTAATACGGACATTGTACCCCGCTCCAGTAATTGCCGCCCTTCCCATCAGTCCGGCTACACCCGCATCCGAAATTGAATTTTCATTTCCTTTTTGAGCGACCACCAATGCAAGTCGGAGAACTTCAAGTGTTGTCTTCATAACTGTCAGCGGCACACGAGCGGCCTCGGCGGTAGTTTCCTGGATCATCTTATCCCGGTGGGTGGACTGTTCGTCGCTTGCTTTGGATAGTTTGAAGGCGGCCATAACGGCATTAAAGGCTTCTTTGTCAGTGTCGATTAGGCGAGTAAGCTCGGCGCGAAGATTGTCGGCTTTGTCGCGGATTTCGCTCAATTCATCTTTGACAGTTGCGTAGTTTTTCTTTCCTACGGTCAGTCGGCATACCATTGCGGTAAGGGCCGCAGAAAGCGCTCCAGCCGAAGCCGCAACCGAACCTCCGCCCGGAGCCGGGGATGCCGAAGCAACTTCATCGTAGAAAGTTTCGACAGCGGCCTCGGTTTTGTGGCCGACCTCGCTCAGCTTCACTTCGAGGATTTGGTTCCGTGAAAATTTCTCGAGACGGAGATAGAAATCGGCAACATCAATAATCGCATCCTGAGGGACCAGACCAATAATTTCGGATGAGGTGACCGCAACGCCGTATCGCGCGGCCTCGCTCTTTATTGTCTCGAAAACCCTGAAAATAGGGGTTTTGGAATAATTGACAAGATTCATTGAAATCTGAACTTGGTTCCGCTCTTGAATTTCAAAGCCAAGCGCTTTGACAAAACGAAAACCGCCGGTCAGACTTCGCACAGCATCGGCTATTTTGGATGCGACCGTTATATCATTGCAGCCAAGATAGACGTTGAAAGCAACAAGCGGCAATCGAACACCGATCGCCGTAGCTCCGGACTTCAGATTCATATGAGCTGGCCCATAATCCGGCTTGCGCTCAGGATCGGTCGCGATGCTGTCACGAATCCCTTCGTATTCTCCGACCCGAATATTGGCAAGATTTTTTCGCTTGGTTGAAGTCGCGGCGTCTTCGTAAAGATAGACCGGTATCGCAAGCTCGGTTGCTACGCGATTAGCCAGCGTATTCGCAAGTTCAACAGCTTCCTCGATTGATACGTCTGTCAGCGGAATAAATGGGCAGACGTCGCAGGCGCCCATCCGAGGATGTTCGCCAGTATGGGTTTTCATATCGATGAGTTCTGAGGCCTTTTGGTAGCCTCTGAATGCGGCTTCGACCAGCTGGGTTGGATGGCAAACGAAAGTGACAACCGAACGGTTATGGTCTCGATCCATTTCTTTATCAAGCAGGGATACGCCGGATATTGAGGTTATGGCATCGCAAATGGCCTGCACAACTTCGGGTCTTCGTCCTTCAGAAAAATTAGGAACGCATTCAATTAGTTTTGCCATAAGCGGAAGATATGCCTTGGGTACTGAAAAGGGAGAAATTATTTTCGAGCCAGGCTTTTGAGGCTCCAGGCCAATAATGGGATGAAAAGTTCATGATGACCGACAAATGTGAATCCCTTGCCGGCATTGAAAGTGGGTCGGGTGACAATATTCATGTGCGGTCGGTAGTGCTCCAGCATATCAAAGTTAGCGGTCGTCAGACGACTTTTGCCCCCGTTTAGATTTCTTGCCACCGTTAACGCTTTTAGAAAGACCTCAGGCAGAATTACAGCAGACCCAATATTAGCGGCGACGCCTCCTTTGTCAATATCAGCACAAATTGCGGCGAGGATACGAAAATCAAGGTGTGAAGCCTCGCCCACCTTCGCGGCATCGAAATCCGGGTGCTGAGAGACAATATCTGTACCGATTCCGACATGGACCGTCGCTGGCAGGCCTAATCGCTCGGCGGCTGAAAATATGGATTGCTTGCGATGCGGAGCCTTCTTCTGATTAATATACTGACCGCAGGCCTCGCCAAGACCTATTTTGTGGTCGAAAGCCAATTCCACAACTGCCGCATAGAGTTCGCCTGTTTCTCTGACCATACCAAAACTGCCATCGCTCAGGCCCGATTGAACGTCTTCAGATGTCCCGCCAAAAAAGGCCAGTTCAAGGTCATGTATCAACCCAGCTCCGTTGAAAGAAAATCCGGTGACAAGTTCCTCTTCCATAAGATCAATAAGCAACGGTGATAGGCCGACTTTTATGGTATGGGCGCCTAAAAGAAGATGGAACGGTTTGTCCTGCTTTCGTGCGGCAAGCACCAAATTCATGAACTCGCGTAAATCTGCGGCTTTAAGGAATCGAGGAAGGGATTCGAGGAGAGTAATGGCGGAAGCCGAGGCTTTCATCGGTCGGGCGAAAGCCTTCACTTCGGTTTTGTTCTCTCGTTTTTTGACTGAATAACGATTGACTCGGCTCAGATCGGCGGGTACAATTCGTCGGTGTGAGCGAATCATTGAAGTTAAAACTCGCTGATTTCGCCGAGGGAATATTTGGTCAGTTCGGCTGAAATGGAGCCGATGAGAACTTTCGATTTCATCAATACTGGCATACGCAAGTAATCATCAGTTAGCCAGATTGTGATTTTACCTTCATTCTTAAACACTCCCACCGCGGCAGTCAGCGGCTCGACGACAAAACAGTTAAATGTCCCGGCGTCGACTGTTATCTTTTCTTTTTTGACAACTTTTACTTCCAATTTAAGGATTTTTCCGTCGACGAAACTGTCCATGAAGACCGATTTACCAACCTGAAGCGGCTGGGTACGAACATAATAAAGCGATGTCAGCGCGTCCTGACTGAACGGTTCAAGCGTGTAAAGGCTATCCTCATAATCGACAGTAAAATTGCGTTGGTCAAAGACATATACGCGGTCATTGGAATAGCCGCCTTCGCGCAATCGTTTTTCGAACCGCCAACTGAACAAACCTGCGGCATCCATTATCGACTCAACGCGATCATCTACTTTGAACATGCCGGAGAAGAAATCATTTGAATTTGCGCGGGTGACAATTTGATACGACGGACGCTCTTCAAATTCGACAAGCGAAGCTACTTCCATCGTCGCCGTCCCGGCGTTTATGAACCCATAGTTGACATCGAAAGTAAACTTTTCGCCTACACCGAAGGCGACATTTTCCACAAATCTTGTATCGAGAGTCATCCCACCAGTTGAAGGCGCACTTTCAGATGACGGATCGGCAATACCAAGCTGACTTGAGAAAAGATAGACGACTGGGCTGATTGCAATAACTAAAAGAACCCACGATATGGATTTTTTTAGGCTGAATTTAAACCGCATGCACGGCTCCATCAATTCGCCGAATAATCTCATCCAAGTTTTTGCCGAGATATTCGCCTATTTCAAGAAAGGTTTCATTATAGCGGTCGAGGGATTGCCCTACAGGGTCATCGACACCGTCGCCGACAGGACTTTGATCAGGGAAATTTTTGAAGAGAAAAACCTTATCGACAGCTTCCGGATCGAGACGCAAAATTTCCTTGTAATGCTCAGGCGCCATTGCTAAAATAAGATCGGATCTCTCGATCAGGTCTGCTGTTAGCAATTGCGACTCATGGTCGGAAATATCAGCATCCCACATTTTGACCACTTCGCTCGCGAAACGCGTAGCTGGAGATTTATAGGATGCAGAAATGCCGGAAGAGATAACACTGAATTTTCCCTGACGTTTTTTGTTAAGCAGCACCTGAAGCGCTCCTGCAGCCATAGGGGAGCGGCAGGTGTTACCGGTACAGACGAACATAATCGTATACTTTTTAGCCATGATACTTTCCCAATTTAAGATGGGAATAAATCAACGATGATGCAATGGCTCCTTCGCGCAAAACAACCGGAGGGTTGACACTGCAATCGACCACGGTTGATGTTTTACCAGTCAGTGCGCCGCCATCAAGGTAGAGATCGACTTCGTCTCCAAGTTCGGCTCGAATTTCAACGATTGTGCTATGGTCGGGGCTTCCGGTTCTATTGGCCGATGTCGCGCTCACCGGAAAATTAACACCATCCATAATTGACTGAATAATCGGAGACGAAGACAATCGAAGTCCGATCTTTCCATCTTTCAGGATTTCAGGTTCAATTGGGGCCTTGGCTTTGAGAATCATAGTCAGTGGCCCCGGCAGGAATTTTTCCGCCAAAATAGAAGCCGAATCCGACTGCTCGCCGTATTCAAAAAGATCTGCTTTATTTTTAACAAAAATGGCTGTAGGAGAAGTCATGGGGCGTTTCTTTAATTCAAACAGTTTCTTCAATGTCTCTTTTCGGTCAGCTCGAATAAGAAGACCGTAACGTGTTTCTGTAGGCGCAACAACAAGGCCGTGATTTTGCAATATCATGCAGATTTGCTTTATGACCTCCGGCGTAATTTTATTCCCTATCACCTCTATAATGTCAGCGGCCATCATTCGTTCCCGACGAATCTCGAACTGAAAGCGAATCGTAGAGTTTCATAGAATCTTGATAGAGACGAGCCGCTTGTTTAACTCCGGTAGTTACTGGGACAACCCAGGCATTCGCGTAACCTGCCCCTTTTGCTTTTTGTTGATATGACTCGGCTTGGGCACGG
This sequence comes from Candidatus Zixiibacteriota bacterium, assembly GCA_034439475.1. Lineage (NCBI taxonomy): Bacteria > Pseudomonadati > Candidatus Zixiibacteriota > Candidatus Zixiibacteriota bacterium. The sequence continues at coordinate 65,632 of JAWXAN010000034.1, read as the reverse complement.
GATTCAAAGTTTCCAACACGGACTTTGAAATTGGGGACCTCGTAATCAGTATAAACAGGCTGGTCAAATATTTCTTCGGCAACGAGGGCCGCCTTTCGGGCTTCGCTGAACAATTCGCTCGTCAGCAACTGTACGCGAAAGACTTGGCTTTTTAAACTATCTCCCTTTGTGGAGACATCCGGTTTAACAGCGGTATCAGTAGAAAGCGTCGAAGGCTTTGCTATAAAAGTAGATAGAGGAGTATCTGTCTTTGATATTTTCTGCTTCACGGGGACGATTCGTTTGTCTTGAGGAAGCTCCAATGGGTCATACCCGCGCTTGTCTTTTCTGGAAGCATTTTCATCGGCAGAAAGCGTAAGTGGCGTTGCAGCGCAGAGCGCAAAGCACAAAGCAGACAAGGCAAATGAACGCCGCGCTTTATAAATAAGATCGTGTTTTTTCATCGGCGTTCAGCTTAGCCAGAAGCTCTTTGATTTGGCCAATTTTGGTTTTGTGAGCCACCAAGGTTATGTTTGCCGATCGTACGACGACCAAATCGGAAACACCAAGAGTGGCCACTATTCCTTCTTCGTCATTATATACCGTTGTCTCATACGTTTCGACAGTTGCTGTCTCGCCGATCAAGACATTGTTGTCTGAATCCTGATCTTTGTAGCGCTCAAGAGCAGTCCATGAGCCGATATCATCCCAGATAATATCGGCCTTCATAACTACCACATTATTAGCCTTTTCCAAAACTGCATAATCAATAGATATGGACATCGTCTTGTCATATAGCTCAGTTCGCGCCTGCTCTTCATTCGGAGTTCCGACATGTTTGGCGTATGTTGAAAGAAGGTTTCCTATCTCCGGTTGGCACTGGTTGATTGCGTTCAGGATCGAGTTGGCTGACCAGATGAACATTCCGCTATTCCATAGGTACTTTCTGCTGAAATAGTATTCCTGAGCCAGAGGGGCTTTGGGTTTTTCTACAAAAGCCGCAACCTGATAGATAACCGAATCGCCCTGATTCTTATAGAGCTCGCCAAGCCTGATATAGCCGTAACCCGTCTCGGGTCGTGTCGGGACAATTCCGATCGTAATGAGTTTGTCTTCAGCCTGAGCCAGCGCTGCGCTATCAGTAAGAATATCAAGTAGCTTTTCTGCGGGTCGGATCAAATGGTCAGCTGAGAGCACTACCATAACAGCTTTTGGGTCGGTTTGAATCAGATGAATAGCGGCCAAGCCGATCGCAAGACAAGTGTTGCGTCCGATTGGCTCGGTTAAAATATGTTTATTCGAAAGATTCGAATTGTTGTCAAGAATCAGCCGGGTCATCGATTGGCCGGTGACTATTCGGATATTGTCTTCCGGGATGAGTGGACGAACTCGTTCGATAGTCTCGACAAGCATTGTTTTGTCTGATGTAAGGGCAAGAAATTGTTTAGGACGCTCAGCCCTCGAAAGAGGCCAAAAACGTTCCCCTTTTCCGCCTGCCATTATGACACCGTAGACCACTGATTTTAACCTCGTCTAACTTTTGATGCTCAAAGCCACTTAAAGAAGGATCGCACCTTCATGTTCTCTTGCTTCGATACTGAAAGTAATCCTGTTTAATGGTCTGAGTCAAGGAAAGACTCTCAACTCCATATTGTCCGCTTAACTCATTGACAATCAGTAGTTTTCGGCGTGTTTGGTGAATATCAACGGTCAATTCTTGCCATATCTTTGATTTAGGAGCAACTGCATGGAACTGAATCACAGCCATTAATGTTAAAAAAGCTAAATTAAATCTTTACAAAACTGTATAGATTTAATAGTTTATTAAATAATTAGCACGTTGATTACTTTTTTGGGTACTAATTTTTTGGACGAGATAAGTTTATGAGAATAACAGCTGTCGAAGAATTTGGATTGCGATGCCTCCTAAGTCTGGCAAAAGAGGGGGCATATTCGCAGCTTTCTATTGCTGATATAGCCGAGCGAGAAGGAATCTCAGTGCCCTATGCATCGAAACTTCTCTCGCTTTTACGAAAGGCCAATTTGGTGGTAGCAGTACGTGGCAGAACAGGCGGGTTCACCATTGCCCGCCATCCCAGCGAAATTACATTGTTCGAAGTTCTAACCACGCTCGGCGGGCCGCTCTTAGACCCCAACCACTGCACACGTTATTCGGGACTTGGCTATACCTGCGTACATATCGGCGACTGCTCGATCCATCCTGTGCTTGTCGGCTTGGCTGGATATCTTAAGGATTTTTTGATTGGAACGACAATCGAAGATTTGATAAACCGCGATACCCTTGCCTCGCTGAAGCGAAAAGTAGTGACAGCGACAACCTTGGGACTGGAGGCCAGAAAATAATTGAAGTCATTGTGTTGCGATAAAAAGAAATATTTGATTAAATATAGATTGAAGAGGATTACTTATGTCAGACAAACAAGTCTTGTTTGAATTCAAGGACATTCATGTTGAAGTTGAGGGTAAGGAAGTCGTAAAAGGGGCTTCGCTTAGAATAAATAAAGGGGAAATTCATGCCATCATGGGTCCCAACGGCAGTGGAAAATCATCACTGTCAAATGCTCTCATGGGTCATCCGGCCTACCAAATAACAGTCGGAAAGGCCGTGCTTGATGGAGCCGAGATAAATGAGCTTGAGGCCGATGAGCGTTCACGCGCCGGGCTTTTCCTCGCTTTTCAGTATCCCTTGGCGATACCGGGAGTTACCGTCGCAAACTTTCTCCGCACGGCATTGATTGCCCATCGAGGGAAAGAGGCCGATATGTCTGATTACCGCAAACTGCTCAAGGGCCACATGGCCGATTTGCAGATTGACCAGCAGTTTGCCGCGAGGTACTTAAATGATGGTTTCTCAGGTGGTGAGAAGAAACGAATTGAGATTCTTCAGATGGCGGTGCTCAATCCAAAAATGGCGATTCTGGATGAAACCGATTCGGGCCTCGATATCGACGCGCTCAAGACTGTCGCGCAGGGGATAAACAGATTCCACACGAAAGATAACGCGATCCTTCTGGTGACGCACTATCAGCGTTTGCTGGATTATGTCAAACCGGACTTTGTGCATGTTATGATGGATGGAAAATTAGTCAAATCCGGGGGCACGGAACTGGCCCTCAAACTAGAAGATCAGGGATATAACTGGATCGAGGAATCACTCGGCCAGAAAGTAGGAGTACTTTAATGTCTAATGCAGGAGTTGTAGAACAACAAAAGAGAGATCTATCGACAATCGGGGCGGATTATACTGCCAAGTATGGTTTTCATGATCCAGTCGATTATTTTCATAAAGGCGTGCGCGGCGTAAATCACGAAGTCGTTGAGATGATTTCGCGCATGAAAAAAGAGCCGAAGTGGATGAACGAAATCCGCCACGAGGCCTTTGAAATCTTTTTGCAGAAACCGATGCCGACTTGGGGCGACAGCGCGCTTTTGAATGAAATAAAATTTGACAACATCTACTATTTCATGAAGCCTATCGAAAACACTCAGAAAAGCTGGGATGATGTCCCCGAATATATCCGCAAAACTTTTGACAAGCTCGGTATACCCGAGGCCGAAAAGAACTTTTTAGGCGGTGTTTCAGCGCAGTATGAATCCGAGGTGGTCTATCATTCGCTTCGCGAGGATTTGGTAAAACTCGGCGTGGTCTTTTTAGATATGGATACCGGACTTCGCGAATACCCGGAGATCGTGCGGCAATATTTCGGCACTGTAATTCCCGCATCTGATAACAAATTTGCCGCGCTCAATACGGCTGTCTGGTCGGGCGGGTCGTTTATTTATGTCCCGCAGGGTGTGAATGTCACTGCGCCATTGCAGGCCTATTTCCGTATCAATGCTGAGAATATGGGACAATTTGAACGGACACTCATCATCGCCGATAAAGGTGCACGGGTACACTATATTGAAGGATGCACTGCGCCAGTCTATTCGACCGAATCGTTGCACTCCGCGGTTGTCGAGATGGTGGCTATGGATGAATCTTATATTCGCTACACGACCATTCAGAACTGGTCGCGCAATATTTATAACTTGGTGACCAAACGCGCTAATGCGTACAAAAATTCAACTGTCGAATGGGTCGATGGAAACCTCGGCTCGCGTTTGACGATGAAATTCCCCTGCATTCAACTTCTCGGCGAAGGCGCCAAAGGGGAAATCCTCTCGGTCGCATTTGCCGGAGTCGATCAGCATCAGGATGCTGGCGCAAAAGTTATCCATGTCGCGCCTAATACATCCTCTCGGATTACATCAAAATCTATTTCGAAAGACAACGGACGGGCGTCGTATCGCGGGCTTGTCAAAGTCCACAAAGGCGCGACTAACTCCAAAGTCTCGGTCGAATGCGACGCGCTATTGATTGGCCGGGACGCCCGAAGCGATACCTATCCGACGATGGAAATTGATAATGACCAGGTAAAAATCGAACATGAAGCGCGAGTTTCAAAAGTAGCTGAAGAACAACTTTTCTATCTGACTAGCCGCGGCTTGACTGAAGATGGAGCGCGACTGTTGATTGTGAACGGCTTTATGGAACCTTTCACCAAGGAATTGCCGCTTGAGTATGCAGTGGAGTTGAACCGACTCATAGAACTCGAAATGGAAGGTTCAATAGGATAATGATGAAGAATACAGAATTAGAAACATCGGACAAACAGACATGGCTGAGCGAAAAACGAAAGCTGTCTCTGGAGCGATTCAACGAACAGCCTCTGCCCCGCCGCGGCCTGAATTTGTGGCGTTACACCGACCCGAATAAATTTATTGCAGTTCCAAATACTGCAGGTGTCGAGGCTAAAACCGGAAGGCAGCCCCCCGGGGCAGAAAACGAGAAGAAGAATTTAGCCAACGGCCATCTCGCTGCACTCGCCGTTGATTTTGCGTGCCGTGAGATAGGTGTGGAGATGGGCAGCGAAGCCCGATCCAAAGGCGTGGTTGTTTCTTCGTTGAGTGCGGCTGTACTCTCGCATCCGGAAATAGTCGAAAAATATCTCTACTCGCTCATCAATGATCAGTTCGGGAAGTTTGAAGCAATGAATGGCGCGATGTGGAACGATGGGATATTTGTATATGTCCCAAAAAACATAACTATCGAAAAGCCTATTCATTTAGTTCGCGAGTCCGCCGAGGCTGGCGCTTCTCAGTTTCCGAGACTGCTTATTGTTATCGGTGAGAATGCCGAAGCAACAATTATTGACGAATACCGGGGCGGTTCGCTTGATTCCGACAAAGCTCCGACACAAAGCAATGGCGCGGTCGAAATTATCGGTCTGGCAAATAGCCGGACGCGCTATGTCTCGCTTCAACGTCAGGGATCAGGAGTCAATGCCTATCTGACCCACCGCGCACGTATTGAGAAGAGCGCGACTATGCTGACCATTCCGCTCGCCTTTGGCGGATCGACGACCAAGCAAAACTTCGGCGTTATCCTCGATGGTCAGGGGGCTGACAGTAAAATGGCCGGCCTTTTGTTCGGTACCGATTACCAACACTTTGATAATCATACTTTGCATCATCATTCCGCCGGACAGACGACATCGAACATTAATTTTAAGGTGGTCCTGAAAGACAAAGCGCATTCCGCCTACACCGGTCTTATCCGAATTGATAAGACTGCGAAAACCTGCGCGGCCTATCAGGAAAACCGGAACTTGCTTTTAAATCCAGGCACTAAGGCTGAGACTGTTCCTGAGCTTGAGATTCTCAACGAAGATGTTTCCTGTACCCATGGCGCGACTGTGGGACCGATTGACCCACTACAATTGTTCTATCTCTCATGCCGCGGTATTGCGCACAAAGATGCCGTTCGGATGATTGTCTCAGGCTACGTGGCATCGACATTTGGGTTGCTTCCCGAGGATTTGCGTGAACAGATTTCGGCCTATGTGACCGCACGGCTTGAAGAGATTTAGGCTATGAGTACTTTTGTTCGAATTGCTTCGACGGAAGATATCCCGCAGGGGAAACTCAAAGCCTTCGAGGTTAATCATGTTCTAATCGTGGTCGCTCATACTGTCGATGGATTTTACGCTGTCGCGGATGAATGTACCCATGACTCAGAACCTATTCACACGGGCAGGATCCGCGGCAACGAGATAATGTGTTCGAGGCATGGAGCGCGCTTTGACCTGAAAACTGGCGCGGTGACTGCGCCTCCGGCGGTCGTGCCGATTGATACGTACGAGTTGAAAATTGAAGGAGAAGAGATTTTTGTCCGTGTGTAATACACGCGTGCAACAGGATATTTGAAGATATGTCAACACATGTGCAGCAGAAAAGTATTAAGGTCGGCGACCTGACGCTCGGTCTGGACGTCGAGAAGATCAAAGCCGATTTCCCCATTTTGCCTCAGCAGATAAATGGTCACAGATTGGTCTATCTCGATAACGCTGCAACCTCGCAGAAGCCGAATGTGGTTATCCACTCGTTAATCGATTACTACAAGAAAAATAATGCCAATGTCCATCGCGGGCTTCATACTCTCGCCGAGCGGGCAACCGAAGGATATGAGAGAACCAGAAAGCACACAGCCAAATTTATAGGCGGCACGCGTCCCGAAGAAATAATCTTCACCCGGGGCGCGACCGAAGCTATAAATCTTATTGCCTATTCATGGGGCGAGGTCAATATTTCAGAAGGGGATGAGATTGTCATCACCGAAATGGAGCACCATGCCAATTTTGTGCCTTGGTTTATGATTGCCCAACGCAAGAAAGCAATCCTGAAGAAAATCCCGATAACCCTCTGCGGCCATCTCGATCTGAGTTCGATTGACGAGATTATTACATCCAAGACCAAACTTGTGGCTGTCAGCCACATGTCAAATGTACTGGGGACGATAAATCCTCTCGATGAAATTATTGCAGCTGCCCACAAACATGGCGCCGTTGTCGTTGTCGATGGAGCGCAGGCGGTGCCGCATATGCCGGTAAATGTGAAAGAGCTGAATGCCGATTTCTATACTTTTTCGTCGCATAAAATGCTCGGTCCGACTGGTGTCGGCATTCTCTATGGCAAAAAAGAACTCCTTGATGCGATGCCGCCGTTTAATTTTGGCGGGGAAATGATTCGCGAAGTTCGTTTTGATAAAGTTACGTTTAATACCCTGCCGAACAAATTTGAAGCTGGCACGCCGAATATCGCCGATGTTATCGCATTCGACTCCGCCCTCACCTATTTGGAAAATCTCGGCATGGACGCTGTCCGTCTGCATGAGCGCGAATTGACCCGTTACGCTATCGAAAAATTATCTGCCATTCCGAAACTTGAAATTCAGGGTCCGCTCGATGCCGCTCATCGCGGCGGAGCGATTTCATTTACCGATGCCGATCTGCACCCCCATGATATCAGCACATTTTTAGACTCACGCGGCATTGCCATCCGCGCCGGACATCACTGCGCTCAGCCGCTCATGAAGGCATTGGGGAAAGTCGCCACCGCTCGCGCCTCGGTCTATATTTACAATGACGAGACCGATATCGATGCGCTAGCCGACGCCATTATCGAGATGAGAAAGTATTTTGGTGTATGAACGCTTCACTCGATGACATGTACCGCGAAATTATTCTCGAGCACTACCGCTCTCCCCGGGGGAAAAAACAGGTCGCCCGTGTCGATATCAGCTCCGATGGCATTAATCCGTCATGTGGCGATGAAATCGCGCTCCGCGTTGAAATGAACCAAGGCAATCTTGCGGATATCCATGTTGATTGCAAAGGCTGCGCGATATCGGTGGCTTCGGCATCGATGCTCGTCGAGACTGTAAAAGGTAAGAGCTTCGAAGATGCCCGGCGTATAGTGGAAGCAGTCAGAAGCATGCTCAAAGGGGAAGGGATCGCGCCCGAAATTCAGGATTTGGGGGATCTCAATTCTCTGAGCGGCGTGCAGAAATTTCCAGTTAGAATAAAATGCGCCTTGTTGGCCTGGGTGACGCTGCTTGAAGGAATGAGAAACTATTCCGCAGGAAACGGCGCTTTGACGGCGAATATATCAACCGAGGAAGAAATTGCCTGAGCTTTTTCGGAGTTCAACCCCAAATACAATAAAGGATAACTGATGATGAATAATGTTACCAAAGCTGTTCACTCGATCACAAAAGAGCAAATGATCGAAGCCCTTCGGCCTATTACCGATCCGGAGATTCGGATTGGGATCGTCGATCTTGGACTCGTATACGATGTTGACATAAACGATGCCGGTGAGGCCAAAGTCAAAATGACGCTCACTAGTCCGGCCTGTCCGTTCGGGGAGATGATCATCGCGATGTGCCACCGGGCCATAGAAGAGCTCGATGGTGTTACCAAAGTCGATGTCGTTATTGTCTGGGAACCAGTTTGGGACCCGAAGGAGATGGCCTCAGATTTGGCCAAAGACCAGTTGGGTATCTGGTAGGATATGCTGCCTTTCCTTTTCTCTTATTTCAAAGCGCCATTGTATCGTCATTGTTAGTTGAATATGAGGGTCTAACCTCATATCCCGCTTGTCTCATTTGAAAATTATTTCACTTGATTTGGCTCTCTAATCAATAAATATTACTCAAGACCTATCATAGTTGGACAAGTGATATGCCCTTAGAAACTGAGTATGGAACCTAAAGAGAACAGAGCGGAGATATCGTCGCTCCGCATCGACAAAAGCCGCAAATTCGACGATCGTCCCAAAAGCAATGTCTGGCGGTATCTGTTGGCCGCAGTCGGCATAGTTGTACTGATACTTGTCTACTTCCAGTTTCGTGAAAAAGTCGTTCCGTCGACCAAAGTTCAATCGACGTCAGTGATCCTCTTAGGCGGCTCGGATGCAACCGCGGACCTTGTTGCGACAGGGTATGTGGTGGCTCAACGTATGGCCGAAGTGGCGTCAAAGGGAACAGGCCGGCTTGAGTATCTGGGCTTCGAGGAGGGGGATACCGTATCCGCGGGAGAGGTAATCGCGCGTCTTGATAATAATGATATGAAGGCAAATCTCAATGTCGCAGCGGCGGCTCTCCGACAGGCGGAAGTTGACACACTCAATGCAGGACGGGATTTTCGCAGACGGAAGGCATTGCTCCAATCAGGAGCTATAACGAATGCGGAGCTTGAGTTATCGGAGACAAACTATAACAATGCTCTGGCACGAGTGCAGGGCTCGGCCGCAGCGGTGACAGTAGCCGAGGTTAATCTCGAAAATACATTTATCAGGGCGCCGTTTAACGGCACAGTGTTAATGAAAAATGCCGATGTTGGCGAGATTGTCGCTCCGTTTGCATCATCGGCTTCATCGAAAGGTTCAGTGGTCACCCTTGCCGATATGAACTCACTCGAAGTGGAAGCCGATGTCAACGAGTCTAACATTGTAAAAGTACAGATCGGCCAGCGATGCGAGATTGTTCTCGATGCTTACCCCAGCGTTACCTATGCCGGTCACGTGAAAAAAATTGTGCCCACGGCAGATCGCTCGCGCGCGACAGTACTTACCAAAATTGCATTTGATGAGATAGATAAGAAAGTTCTTCCGGAAATGTCGGCGCGGGTCAATTTCTTTACTAAACAAGAAGACACAACCAGCGCCGAGGTCAATGCAATCGCCGTCGATAAAGAGGCAATAACAAGCCGTAATGGACAAAGCATTGTTTTTCGCATCGACGGCGACCGCGCAACTGCGGTTCCGGTTACAACTGGCAGAGAACTCGGAAGGCTTGTCGAAATAATAAGCGGGCTATCACAGGGTGATCAAGTTGTTCTTTCCCCTCCGGGCAAAATGACCACCGGACAAAAAATAGAATTATCATCTTAATAGCATAGTAAAGGTTCTCTGATGTCAAAAGCTATCGTACAGGTCGATTCAGTTTACAAATCGTATTACCGTGACAAGCTCGAAATCCCCGTGTTGCGAAATATTTCGCTTAGCATTCCTGAAGGGGAATTCCTCGCCCTCATGGGACCCTCTGGTTCCGGCAAAACGACGTTGTTAAATCTGATTGCCGGGATTGACCGCGTTTCCGAAGGTCGGGTCAGGGTCGGTGATGACGATATTTCCAGTCTCTCCGATTCTGAGATGGCTAAATGGCGCAGCAGACATATTGGATTTATTTTCCAGTTTTATAATCTCATGCCTGTGCTGAATGCCTTTGAAAATGTGGAGCTTCCTCTCCTGCTGACTAAGCTTAATAAAGTAGAACGTAAAAAGCAGGTCGAAACAGCCCTTGGGGTGGTGGGGCTCGCGGATCGTATGAAGCATTATCCCAACCAGTTGTCAGGGGGTCAGGAACAACGCGTAGCCATTGCCCGTGCCATTGTCACCGATCCTGATCTGATACTGGCCGATGAGCCAACTGGCGATCTTGATAAACAATCGGCCGAATCGATAATGAATCTGCTCTCGCAACTCAATCGGGAATTTAAAAAGACAATCGTCATGGTCACCCACGACCCTCGTGCCGCTGAAGCCGCGCATGTGGTCAAGCATCTCGATAAGGGGGAACTGGCCAAGTCATGAAAATACTGAAGCTCATCACGAGAAACGCCGCCCGCCATAAACTCCGCACTATTTTGACGATTCTGGGAATGGCAATAGCGGTGATGGCATTTTGCATCATTCGGAGCGCGGTTGATGCATGGTACAGCCAGACGGAAGCATCATCTCCGAACCGACTCATCGCTCGCAATGCCGTCTCGTTGATTTTTGACCTCCCCCTCGCATACGTAGAGAAAGTTAAGCAAGTTGAAGGTGTGACGGCAGTCTCTCACGCCTCGTGGTTTGGCGGAGTGTATGTCGACTCGCGCAACTTCTTCGCAAAATTTGCGGTCGATGCCGAAACGTATTTCCCGATGTATCCGGAATACCTTGTGCCGCCGGACCAATGGCGGGCATTCCTTGCCGAACGGAACGCTATAGTTGTGGGACGAAAACTCGCCGACCGCTTCGGATGGTCAATTGGGGATCAAATACAGGTTCAAGGTGATATTTACCCCGGCACATGGGATTTTGTCATTCGAGGTATTTATACCGGAGCAAAAGAAAATACCGATGAGTCAACCATGTTTTTTCATTTTGCCTATCTTGATGAACGCATGCGGGAGGAGATGCCGGGAAGAGCAGGTAAAATAGGCACATTCGGTGTGACCATAGCCGATCCTTCACGTGCCGCACAGATTTCGGATAGAATAGATGCCATGTTTAAAAATTCACTCGCTGAAACAAAAACCGAAACTGAAGAAGCTTTCACATTGGGCTTTATCTCCATGTCCGGCTCGATTATTCTTGGCCTGAGGATAGTTTCAATTATGGTCATTGGCATTATTTTGCTCGTCTTGGGTAATACTATGGCGATGACCGCGCGAGAACGGCTGAAGGAATATGCCGTGTTAAAAACTTTGGGATTTGGCACAAAGCATCTGGTCAGCCTGATATTTGGCGAGTCAATTTTTATTGCCTTTTTAGGTGGACTGACTGGATTGGGATTAACGTTCCTTATTATTCCTCTGATGCGTAGCGCCATGAGCAATTTCCTGCCAACAATTCCGCTTACCGACCTGACGATTATTTTCGCATCCCTATCCGCTCTTGCTGTCGGCGTGCTGGCGGCAATCTTTCCGACTATAAAGGCCCTCAATACAACAATTGTTAACGGATTACGGACAATAGATTAATATGCCATTACTCATTAGTTATTCAATAAAGAATGCCTTTGCTCGAAAGCTCACATCAACGCTGACCATTTTCGGTATCGCTTTAGTGGTGTTTGTCTTTTGTGCGGTGCTCATGCTGTCAAACGGTCTCCAACAGACATTAGTTGATACCGGGAGTGACAACAACGCCGTTGTCGTACGCAAGTCTGCAAATACTGAGATTGTCTCTATTTTGCCCCGGGATATGGCTGATATTGTAAAATCTGATCCGGGGATTGCCCGAACCGAAGACGGCACGCCCAAATTCGCCGGTGAGATCCTTGTGCTCATCAATCTGATAAAACGGTCAAACAACGAGCCGAGCAATGTACCGGTGCGCGGAGTGAGTGACATCTCGATAGCGATTCGGCCGAATGTGAAAGTAGTCGAAGGACGTATGTGGCAGCCGGGGACATCAGAAATTATCGCCGGAGCAAAAGTCTCGAAGAATTTCAAAGGGTGCGGCATCGGTGAAAAAGTCCGTTTTGGCCAACGTGAGTGGACAGTAGTTGGAATCTTTGAAGCCGGGGGTTCGGGTTTTGAATCAGAGTTGTGGGGAGACGACGATCAGCTCATGTCCGCTTTCGAGCGGCCGGTGTTTTCATCGTTCACCCTGCAATTAGCACAAGGCGAAACTATCGATGAGCTGAAGAAACGGCTTGAGGCAGACAGAAGACTCACAGTCGATGTGATGAGCGAAGTTGATTATTACAAAAAGCAATCCAAAAGCTTTACCGATTTCATCAATATCCTCGGCATGGTTATTTCAATCGTCTTTTCTCTGGGTGCAATTGTTGGGGCGATGATTACCATGTACGCCTCAGTGGCAAATCGCACAGTTGAAATCGGCACACTTCGCGCCCTTGGATTTAGCCAAGGTTCGGTCCTGTTCGCCTTCTTAATAGAGTCATTATCTATTGCCACCATAGGCGGTTTAATCGGAATTGCGTTGGCTAGTTTTCTCCAATGGATGGAAGTGTCGACGACTAACTTTGATACATTCGCAGAGATAGCCTTCCCATTTGAAATGTCGGCTCAAATAGCCGTAAACGCGCTCATTTTTTCTGTGGTAATGGGAATTGTCGGTGGCTTCCTTCCTGCGGTCAGCGCGTCGAGACTTCGCATCATAAACGCCCTGCGCGCAAAATAAGCACGTCGGGAACTTGTATTATACGTCGTGTGTTGATACTTTTCAAGCCTGCCTTGTTATTTCAGATTTGTGACAGCGTAGTAGAGTTGCAGGTCTTATTTTGGGATGGGGAAAGGGTCGTTTGAATGCGAGGCGAGTATTTTAGAAGGAAAACTCTTGGAAGATTGTCGAATAATTCTTATTTCGGTATGCTAACAAATAACACCACCCGGCATCGGGCCGAACCATGAGCCGCGTATGAACGGCCATACTATTGCGAGAAAGTTTTGAATTTGATAAGTCGAAGATCGGATAACCGGGCGCAATCATCACATTTTGCGATGTTTGGTATTTTTTTGATGTCAGCGCTTCTTTCCTTTACTGGATGCGGGGAGGATCAATCCGCCGAAGGCGGACCGGGTGGAGGCGGCGGTGGATTCCCGCCAATACCTGTTGAAATGGCGGCTGTGAGCCAGGAAACAGTGACTGATCGTTTTGAAGCTGTCGGTACTGTCGAAGCAAACGATGCCGTCACAATTGTATCACAGATCGACGCCTTGGTGAGGGAACTTCCCTTTCGCGAAGGGCAAGCAATCGCCAAAGGAGCAGTCATCGCACAGCTTGATGACGCCCAGCTCCGAGCCGAAGAAGCCCGCGCAAATGCTGTTTTGACTCAGCGGCAAAATGCATTTGATCGTATTCAAAAGCTTGTTGAGCAGCAGCTAAGCGCCCAGCAGGAACACGACGATGCCACCGCTGCGCTCAGTGTTGCAAAAGCGGATGTTGCGCTTATTCGCGCCCGCCTTGATAAGACACGCATTACCGCCCCGTTCTCAGGTGTCGTGGGCGCTCGTCAGGTCAGCCCCGGCGCGTTTATACGATCAGGAGATCCAATTACTGATTTGGCGCAACTTGATGAACTTCGAATTGTCTTCTCGGCGCCGGAACGTTACTACCCCCTATTGAATCGAGGGGCACAGGTCACAATCTCGACTTCTGCCTTTCCTGATTACGAACTCACCGGAACTATCGACATTATTGATCCAGTTGTCGACCAGTCAACGCGAAGCACAAGTATCGTCGCCCGTGTCAAAAATACAGACAGAAAATTTCGTCCCGGTATGTCGGCCAATGTGGCCGCAGTTCTCAATACTCGTGAAAACGCCCTTGTCATTCCAGATCAGGCTGTTTTTGTAGAGGGCGACCAGTCATGGGTGTTTGTAGTCGGCCCCGATAGCTCGGTTGCACGAACGCCGATTACTACCGGCTCGCGCCAGCGAGGTTCTGTCGAAGTCACATCGGGGCTCGAAAGTGGTATGAATATAGTCAGCGCGGGACATCAGAAGCTCTTTTCAGGGGCGAAGGTGATGCCTTTGCCTACCGGCGCGCCAAATGATTCGCAAACTCCAGCGGCGGCAGGTGGGCACTGAAGTTAAGCGAGATTTCGATCAATCGGCCTGTATTAGCCATAGTGATGAGTCTGGTTATTCTCCTTTTTGGGATAATTTCATTTACACGTCTGCCAGTAAGAGAGTATCCCGATATCGACCCGCCGGTGGTGACCATCACGACCTTCTATCGCGGAGCCAGCCCGAGCGTTGTCGAGACCGAAATCACAGATATTCTTGAAGAGCAACTCTCGACTGTTGAAGGTGTGAAAACGCTCACCTCCTCGAGCCTGGAGCAAGGCTCGGTTATAACCATTGAGTTTGAGCTTGGACGAAATGTCGACGAGGCTTCAAACGATGTCCGTGACCGGGTGTCGCGCATACGCGGCCAGTTACCGCGAGAGGCCGAAGATCCCGTTATCGAAAAAGTTGACGCCAACGCCCAACCGATAGTCTGGCTTGCACTTTCAAGTACCAGACACACAAGTCTTGAATTGACAGAGGTCGCGGACCTCATTTTAAAAGAGCGTATTCAGCGTTTTACTGGTGTCGGCTCAGTTTTTCTGGGAGGCGAGCGCCGCTACGCGATGCGCGTCTGGCTTGATCCGCAGAGGATGGCATCGCGCAATCTCACCACCGCCGATGTCGAACGGGCCATCGCCCGTGAAAATGCCGAAATACCAAGCGGGCGTGTCGAAGGAGCAGGGCGTGAATTCTCCGTTCGCACTCGAGGTGATTTAGTTACCGCCGAAGAATTTGGCGCGCTTATTGTCGCTCAGAGAGGGGATGAACCGGTTCGCCTCAGAGACATTGCCGATGTTATGGTCGGCGCTGAAGACGAGCGGACTGAAGTGCGATACGACGGTCTGCCTTCGGTCGGACTGGGAGTCATCAAGCAATCCCGGGCAAGCACGCTCGATGTGGCCGATGTTGTCATTAACGCTTTGCCTGATTTGCGCAAGCTACTTCCTGATGGAATGACAATCAGCGTTGCATATAATTCCGCAACTTTTATCAACGAATCGATAAATGAAGTGACCGACACGCTCTTTCTCGCCCTGATTTTGGTGGTTTTGGTCATTTTGGTCTTTCTCAAAAGTTTCCGCGCGACGATCATTCCAACAATCGCTATCCCGACATCGATAATCGGCGCATTCGCGGCCTCGTATTTTCTCGGCTACACGATCAATATCCTGACCCTGCTTGCGCTTGTACTGGCCATCGGATTGGTTGTCGATGACGCTATTGTTGTCTTGGAAAATATTTATCGCCACATGCAGATGGGAAAACCTCGAATGCAAGCGGCAATGGATGGCGCGAAGGAGATTGGTTTCGCGGTGGTTTCCACAACAATCACACTTGTGGCAGTCTTCGTTCCGCTTGCCTTTCTTGAAGGGAATGTCGGGCGGCTGTTCAACGAATTTGGCGCGTCGGTGGCAGTGGCTGTTCTTATTTCTGGCTTTGTTGCGCTGACACTGACGCCGATGATGAGTTCAAGAATTCTCAAACCGTTGCATGGGGCTAGCACCGGACGCACTTCTAAAGCCTTTGACTCAGCCTTTGCCAAGCTCGATAGCACCTATGGTCGAGTTGTTGATGGCGCGCTTCGTCACCGCGCTCTCGTTATAGCAGGCGCGGCTGGACTCGTTGCCATCAGCGCGTATTTATTTATTAAGCTTCCCAGCGAACTGGTACCGACCGAAGACAGAGGTCACGCTTTCGGCATTGTCATCGCGCCGGAAGGTTCGACGCTCGAATACACCGACCGCTACATGCGTCAAATAGAAGCAGTTGTGATGCGTTTACCGGAAGTTGAAGGTGTGTTCACAGCAACAGGGCTCGCCTTCGCCGGGCCGGGGCGTGTCACCAATGGTTTTGTATTTATTGCCCTCAAACCACGCGACGAGCGGGGAAAATCACAGCAACAGATTGTGGGTGAATTATTCCCCCAACTCTTCTCGATTCCGGGCGTATTTGCATTCGTCATCAATCCGCCAAGCCTCGGCGGTGATTTCAGCAATCCTGTTTCCTATGTACTTCAGGCTCAGACGTATGATGAACTTCAGGTCGCTGTCAACACCATGTCCGCCAAGGCATCCCAACTTGGTTATCTCATAAATCTCGACACAGACCTGAAGCTAAATAAGCCGCAACTTGATATAACCATTGATCGTGAGCGCGCGGCAGGACTTGGTGTATCGGTGACCGATATCGGCACAACCCTCGAATCATTCCTCGGTGGGCGCGTTGTGACTACTTTCAAACGGGGCGCCAAACAGTATGATGTCATTGCGCAAACGAGACCAATAGACCGTTCGACACCGGATGCAATCGACGAAATCTATGTTCGCGGAAGAGGCGGGATGGTCCAGCTTGCAAGCGTTGTCAATGTTCGCGAAACGGTCGCGCCAAAGGAACTGAATCACTTCAATCGCGTTCGTTCGGCGACTATTTCTGCTGGCCTTGCTCCGGGAGTCACGCTCGGACAGGCCCTTGATGACCTTGATCGTATTGCACAGGAGGAATTGTCAAGCGATGTTAAGACCGCCCTCTCCGGCCAATCTCGGGAGTTTCGCGAGTCTTCGAGCGCGCTGTATTATATGTTTCTCCTGGCCGTCATTTTTATTTTCCTTGTGCTGGCCGCTCAGTTTGAAAGCTTTGTACATCCGATGACAATTTTGCTATCAGTCCCCCTTGCCATTTTTGGTGCGCTGCTTTCACTTTTTCTTTTCGGCCAGAGCCTGAATATCTATTCTCAGATAGGGCTTATCATGCTTATCGGGTTAGTGACCAAGAACTCAATCCTGATTGTCGAGTATGCCAATCAGCTTCGGGAAAGAGGACACGATATCGTCTCTGCCGTCGCTGAGGCTTCGCGGATTCGTTTGCGTCCAATCCTGATGACATCGTTTGCGACTATTTTCGGCGTCCTGCCGATTGCGATAGGTCTCGGCGCAGGGGCGGAAGCCCGACGTCCTTTGGGTATTGCCGTCGTGGGCGGGATGGTCTTCTCTACTTTCCTCACGCTTGTCCTTGTACCCGTAGTCTACTCCCTCCTTGCTCGGTTCACAAAGGGACACCGCGTTGTTATGTCCGAGGATACCAAAGAACCTGTCCCTGTTAAAATGGAGCATTGAAATTACCGAGTCTTTGATCTAAGTTGTCAAAAATATTCCAAACCAGCCGCAAAAACGGGTGGTTTTTTGTTTACTCTCGGTCCCTAAACAGGCGTGCAGTCACCTTGAGCCGTTGTACACGATCCTTTTTTGATAAGTTCTAATGCTTCTAAATCCTAAGATTGAACTGTGGTTTTATACATGCATCGTATCAGAATGCTCGAATGTGAAGATATGCCATAGAATCAAATGATTCGGAAATATTATAGGCGTTATGCCGTATAAAGATGTGTTAATTGCAGATGCTGGTACGACAGCCTTGAGCCTGTTGGTTAGGGCGCTATTATGGATCTTGTAGAATCTATACGAAGATTAGATAAACACTCTAAACTCAGTTGTTAGCTGTAAAGGAGTCGAATATGCTTGGCACTCTCATCACTATTTTGTTAGTCGTCGCAATTGTCGTCGTTTTAGTGCGCGTCATTCGCGGCGGTCGGCCGGTTTAGCGGTACTTGAAGTCGGCGCGGCAAAAGACGCGCTCTACAGGAGGATTCTATGAATACGAAAAAACGTGCGGGGATAGTTCTCATAATTGTGGGAGCTCTTTTGCTGGCATTTCAGGGTGTCTTGTTTTCTGACAACGAAACAATCGCTGATGTCCCGGGTGGCAGTATAGCTGTCGAAGAAGATCGGACCTCGCTCCCAGCCATCTTTGGAGGCTTGGCGCTCGTTGGCGGTATTATCATGCTTCTGGTTGGCTCACGCACAGATGATAATACACCGGTCCGTGTTCGACGCGATGACAACATTCGAACAGCCTAATATTCGAATTTCAGCAATCGTGGAGCGTTACTCAAACCGTTCCACGACTGTTTCTTTTATCACTACTCAATAACTTGATAATCAGCTAAGAATGGTAGGGCGATTCGGCAATTCATTGCTGTCGCCTTCCAGTCGTGGAAAATGCAGCGCAAGGTCCTTGCCGACTTCATCGATTGCCTTGATCATGCCTTCGCTGTGCTTATGATCGCTCAATCCCTTGACAATGAAAGAATGAATCTCGTCCCATCGCTGTTGTGTAATTTTCTCCGCGATGCGCTTGTCGGCGATAACAGCCGCTTGTGATTCGGCCAGCGAAATAAATAGCAGCACACCCGTCTTGCCGCGAGTGGGTGTGAGTTGAGAGAATAAAAGAAGACCGCGGTTCCATACCAGTTTTCGCTTTTCTTCTCGGCGGCCAAACAGAAGCGGAAAAAGCAGATACCCCGCAACAAAACCTAAAATGGCACCGAGAGCCCCCTGTGCAAAATTGTAAGATATCCCCCAATTGTTTTCTTGGGTGATAAATAGAGCAAGCCACAATCCTGCCAGCGCAAAGGCGGCTGAAACAGAAAGCCTATACATTGTCCAGTTGCGGGAATAAGGCGCAATCTGGACCGCGATCTCCCCTTCTGTTTTTTGTTCAGCGCGGTTAACCGCTTGCTCAATTGCCGCAAGGTCAAATTCGGAAAAATATTTCTCAACGAGCCTTTTCATATATAATCCCCAGTAGTTTCAACCTACCAGCCTCCGCTCGCGCCGCCACCGCCTGAAGAGCCGCCACCAAAGCTAAAGCCACCCCCACCGCCTCTCGAGCCGCCACCAAAGCCTCCCAGCATTCCACCACCTAATCCTCCGATAAAGGGCCCGCCGAATGATCCAAAACGCCTGCCGCCAGGACCCAATCGGTTTCGTCTCATTCTTGAACGAAGAATAAAGAATAAGGCAAATAGTGAGAAGAGAATTGCTGGGGATAAACCCCTTGATTTCTTCTTTCTGGCCTCTTCCGGAATCACGTACTCGCCGCCGATAGCCGTAATTACTCCTTCAATTACCGACAGTATCCCCGAGGGATAATCACCTGAACGAAAATGCTCGGCCATGAGTGAACTGCGGCCAACCAGCCGACCAGATTCGAGGTCGGTTAGTTCCCCTTCAAGTCCATAGCCAATTTCAAGACGCGCTTTGTGGTCATCGACCGCTATCAGGAGAAGCACGCCGTCGTCTTCCTTGCCCCTACCGATTCCCCATTTCTTGTAAACATTGGCCGCAAAATCCTCAAGGCCCTCATTGTCAAGGCTCTTAATTGTAAGTATCCCGAGTTGGTGAGAAGATTGGCTGCGATACTGTTCAATGAGTGCGCTTAGCTCTTCTTCGACCTGACTGTCCAGAATGTCTGCGAGATCGGTTACCGGTCCCCGATAGGATGGCACTTCGAGGGCGGCTGCTGTCTTCCACATCGCAAAACAGCACACAGCCAAAAGTGTGAATTTAAAATATCGCCGCAAGTTTTTCATCTATCTATTTATCTATTTCTTATTCGGATCAAAAGCATCCCGAACGCTTGGAGCGGTTTGGGCCTCCGAAGTCGCCGCAAAGTAATCACGCTGATATGGGAATCCAAAGATGGCTCCGGCGATGAGTGCTCGTATCCCCGTTTGACGATAGGTGTTGTAATCGCGAACGATTTCATTGTAGGTTCTTCGCTCCTGCACAATTCTATTTTCGGTTCCTTCGAGCTGAACAAGCAAATCAGAATACAATTGCTCACCCTTTATCTCAGGGTATCTCTCAGAAACCACATTGATGAACGAGTTTAATTGTCGTGAGAGTAGCGTCGAGATTGAATCGAGCAATTGCGGGTTCTGGGTCAGCAGCGCCGAATCACCCGAGGCTTTTAAGTCAATGACGCGCTGGCGCATGGCAATGACTTCGGTGAGTGTCTCTTGTTGGCGCATCATAAAATTATCGACCGATGCCACCAAATTCGGCACAAGATCAAATCGTCGTTGATAGACATTCTGCACTTGGCTCCATTTTTCATCAACCGCCTGCGATCGGCTGACAAGAGCAGAACGTCCTCCCCAAATCATAACAGCCGCCAATACAAGCAATCCAACGATTACCAACAGGACGATTCCTGATTTCTTCATTATCATTTCCTTTCATACACATATCTTTTCCACTCGGTTTTGAGCCACTCTTGATTTACTCATAAACAGAATGGCGCATTGCCTACTCAAGGGGTGAAGATACATTGACAGCAAATGAGGGTCAAATGGATAATGCAGGTCAATCTTTTGAGTCGGTGTGAACCAAACCGGTGTGGCATCGCTCACGATAGAGCTGACCGATGACCGCGCCGAGAATAAAAACAATCCCGGTATAATATATCCAGGTCACAATAATAAGCGCAACCACATACGGACCGTACATGTCTTCAAGTGAGAGCGCATTCTGGATATAAAATCCGAATGCCTTTTGCGCAATGACAAGAAGCGCCGCCGCCGCAAGGGCGCTTACCGCAATGGCTTTCTTTTCGAGTCGCTTATAGGGAAGAAGAAAATATAAAAGAAAGAAAGCGGCAAAAAGTGTCACGACCGAGCTAACAATCATAACAAGTTGGTCAACGATCTTGAATTCCGTATAGTTCCCGGTATTTAACCAAGCAGCTTTATCAATTACTGAGTTCAGGAGAGGCAGAAGGGTGATTGAGAGTAGAATCAGCAGAAGGAAGTAAAACATGAGTTTGAAGTCGCGGAGTTTGCTCAAAATGATTGATTCTGTAGACCGAATATGATGAATGGCGTTGAGGATAGTCCTCATGCTGGAGAAGAGTGTTGTGGCGGCAAACAAGAGTGATACAAGGCCAACCAGGCCCAGCGTCTTTTTATCTTCGCCGTATGCTTGTGCACGACCTATGAGTAATTCTTTTGTCGCTTCGGCATATTTCGGATAGGGAATTGCTTGATCAATCATAGCGCTTAAGTCCCCTTCAATTGCGGCTTGCTCGACGACCATGCCCAACACCGCATAAGCGCACAACACCATAGGGACAATGGTAACAAATAATGAAAAGGCAAGCCCGCTTGAGAGAAGAAAGATTGGATGTTCATCAAACTTGTGATAAAGGCCTCCCAAGTAATGAGAAGCAAAATCTTTGACATTCACTACCAGTTTAGGAAAGAAGCCCGCCACCTTTGAGGCAGGCGACCGGGAGATTGAAGAAGCAGCGGCCGGGCCAGAAAGTGCTTTGTGGTGTAATTCACCTTCCCCGAACACTTTTCCACTCTGTGATTTCATATTTCCCCTGTATGCTCCTCTTCTCTCTTTATACGATGGAATAGAAGAGAACAGGGAATCTTAATTCTTTAGAATTAGTTGCTTAAATTGGCGGTGTCGGTTTTGGCATTGGAAAGATCATCGTGGCCTAAGAGCATTCCCCAAGGCTGTAATGACTCACTTCTATCAAAAATAACTTTTAGAATAGCTACGATAGGCAGGGCGAGAAAGAGGCCTGGAAGTCCCCAAATGAGACCACCAATCAATACGCCCATGATCGAGGCCAAGGCGTTCAAGCTTACTTTCGAACCGACAATTCTGGGCATTATTATATTGCCGTCGACAAATTGTATGACTACAAATATCCCTATTACCGCCAGCGCGTACCACGAAGATTCCTTGGTTATGAGAGCCACGAGCGCAGGGAGTACACTGCCTATTAGCACGCCTATATATGGAATAAGATTGATTATGGCTATTATTATTCCCAGCAGAACGGCATAGTCGATACCAAGCAGTAGCAATGTCACAATTGAAATAACAGCGATAACTGCCGTTTCTATTAGCAATCCGACCAGATAATTCTGTATGACGCCTCGAGTATCACCAATTACCGTTCGCACATCTTTGCTGTCAGTTCTGCTTGTTCCCGCAATTATTTGAACAATAGACTCGACAATAAGCGGCTTGTAGAGAAGCAAAAGAAAGACATAGAGAGGCACTAAAGTGATTATGACTAATATATCGGTTATGACGAGAAATGTCTGCCCAACAAGCGATGCGCTGCCTTCGAGAGCAGTAGAAGCGCGCTCTCTAATCCACGCTATCTGTTTTTCGGTCTGAATGCCGAATTTTTGCTCCACTGTCAACTGCGTCTCATCAATAAACTCTGAGAATTGTGTTTGAAATCTGGGGAAGTCTTCTGTAACCCTTGCTACCAGAAAAATGATAAAAATCAACACTCCCGCGACAACGGCTATGGCAATGAGCAGCGTCATCGATATGGATAAAGTCTCTGGCACCTTTTTTTTATCGAGAAATCTCTTAATTGGATAGAGCAGTGCAGCGAGCAGGACGGCAAAGGTAAATGGAATAAGAATGCTTTTGCTTATATAGAGAATGAAAAAGATTCCAATAATTCCAAGCACAGTAATAAAAGTCCGGGTGGATCGTTGAATGCGGACGTCTGTTACCATGTCTGAATGCTCCCCTTCTTCCTGGTCGTTCTATTTCCTAATAATTTTATTTCGGACGTATAGGCTGTAACACAATGACCGGCTGTCCGGTCTTCCTCGCAGCCTTCTCAATCTGCTCATTTGCCTCTTTATGGTCTTCGTGGTCTGCAGTTGGAGCCGTATGTTTCTGGATTGCTGTAGGCTCATAATTGAGTTTAATAAACATGGGAAAGTGGTCTGATCCTAATTTCGCAAGACGTTCAATCTCCACAAGCTTGAAATGATCCGAATGAAAGACATGGTCGAGCGGCCAGCGGAAGAAAGGTATGTTGGCGCTGAACGTATTAAAAAAGCCGCGTCCTATTCGCGGATCAAGCAGACCGCTTATTTTTTGAAAGAGAGCCGTCGAATGAGACCATGCGACATCATTGAGATCTCCGGCGACAATTATTGGCAAACGTGAGGATTTTACGGATTTAGCGACAATCAGCAATTCGGCGTCCCGCTCAGTGGACGTATCGTTTTCCGTGGGACTTGGGGGCTTAGGATGCAGACAATGCAATTCAATGTGCTCCCCTGAAGACAACCTGACAATCGAATGGATCGAGGGGACATTTTTTTCGATTAGAAACTCCACGGTCGGATTGATTAGTTCTAAGCGCGACTGTAAGAACATGCCATAGAAGTTGTCCAGTAAATGCGATACTGAATAGGGATAAGATTCATCCAGAAACTTTAGCCTCTCCTGCCACCATTGGTTGGTTTCGAGTGTTAGAACAAGATCGGGATTTTTCTCCTGAATAATTGACAGCAATTGCTCAGTATTGCGATTGTTCATCAGCACGTTGGCGACAAGCAGACTGATTGTGGAGAGTCCCGGTGAAATGACGCACTTTTGAACCTGCACCTTCGACAGGAGGGTATATGGATACATGGACATGCTTTGAAAGAAGACGGTCAATCCAAGGCCGGCGATAAATAAGTTTTCAAGAAGTGAAAAATTATCGAAGTGCCACAAATAGACCACGAGGCAGGCAAGGGTAATAAGAGCTATTTGGCCGCGAGGAAAGTCAAAGACTCGTATCCACCATGCATTGGTCCGAACCGTTGGAAGGATTGTTGCTACAATCATGAGGATTCCCACGATTAACAATGCTATTTTCATGCCCATTTTCCTCAACCTTCTCGAAGACAGAACGAGTTATTTACAACCCAAAAGAGTTCTGCTTCTGTTTTTTAGCAGGATACGTATCCAAAAATCCAGAAGAGGATGACAAATATGAGGATAGTTGACAAGCATCCACCGCCGAGCTTCTTAGCTCCGTATCCGGCCAGCAAGGCGCGAAATATTCCCCTCATAGTCCGTTCCCCCCTCCTGTCATTGTCAATCACGCAAAGGAAAGCGAATTACTCTTCACAAATCTTTAAAGTAATGGGATTGAATTCAACGATAAAATGCGAATCATCACGCGTAGTACCACAAATATCGTCGCCTTCGGTCTGTCCCATGGCCCTGATTACGCAAAGATCAAAGCTCTTGCTGTCATAGTCATTATCTTCATCATTATATTTCCACTCTTCCGTTTGAGAACCTTCAATTCGGTCAATCTTCCATCCTGATGGAGCAGTAAAGCCGAGGTATAATTCCTGTGAGGTTTGTGCCTTTGAATTATCTTCGCTATCCTCCTGAATTTCCATAGAAATTACCGCCCAGAGCTCTTTACCGGAATTCCTGAGAACCAGCTCAATCAATATCTTGACCTCGGGGCCACTCCCTCCTCCGGTGATTGGACTACCATCATTGCCTACTGCAAGACTGCAGTCACCTTGCACCAATACTGGCCAAAATGGACCGTGCACTCCAACTGTGTGCCCGATGTTCTGACATTGTGGTACAGGAGCTGTGATCGTTATGTATCCAGACTCCGTCTTAGTATCCGAACCGCATGAGCCGTTTACTGTGAGTTTGACGGTGTATGTGCCTTCTGCAGTATAGGTATAACTCGGATTGGCCCCGGTTGAAGTTCCGCCATCACCGAATTCCCAGGAGAATGTGTCATAAAGTCCTGTGGATGTATTTGTAAAACTGACTGTTAAGCCTGGCATGCCTGAACGTGGATTTCCTGTAAAATTGGCAATGGGGGACGCACAACTAACAGTAATATAATTGTTCTTAACTTCTGTGTCGGATCCGCCCGACCCCAGCACACTGAGGGAAACATTATAGGAACCATTCGATGTATATTGGTGAGACGGATTTCTTTGAGTCGAGGTAACCCCGTCTCCAAAACTCCATTCTCGAGATGAAATTGATCCTGTTGACTGGTCACTAAAACTAACACTTAACGGACTATTACCTGACCTGGGACCTGCGCTGAAAGCCGCTCGAGGCGCCGGTGAGGCGACGGCAATATACCCGCTCTTGGTTGTCGTGTCTGAACCATCGGGGCCCAGTACCAGTAACGAGACATCGTAAACCCCAGCCGACGTGTACTGGTGGCTGGGGTTTGTTGATGTCGATACCCCCCCATCTCCAAAAGACCAGACATTCGCGCTGATATCGCCAGTTGAGCTGTTTGTGAATTGAACAGTCAAAGGGGGTGCGCCGGAAAGCGGGCTCCCGAGGAATTCAGACGTGGGCCGGACATTTTTTACTTCGATAAAGTTGGTGCGTACCAGTTCGTCCGACCCACCGGGCCCGGTGACTTTCAGCTTTACTGTATATTTCCCTTTTTGATTGTACGTATATGACGGGTTCTTGCTTGACGAGGTCGCCCCGTTGCCAAAGCTCCAGCGATACGTTGAAATCGTCCCTGATGACGTGCTCGTGAACTGTACCTTGAGTGGCTTGGGTCCGGAGGTAGGCGTGGCCGAAAAATTTGCCACAGGGACATTGGTTGTAGCAGAGATATAGTCTGTTCTGATAGATGTATCTGCTCCCGTCGCTCCCACAACAATCAATCGAACTGTGAAGCGCCCGTTGCTCGAATATGTGTGACTTGGTGTTTGAGCATCAGATGTCCCGCCGTCGCCGAAAGACCATTGATACGATGTTATACTGCCTGTGGATTGATTTGCAAATTGAACCGCGAGGGGACTGTTTCCCGATGTTGGCGATGCCGTAAATTCAGCATTGAGAGGCGCGGGACCAGTTGTCGCTGTGATGAAATTTGTCTTTGTGAGGGTGTCTGTTCCAGCCGAGTCACGACAGACCAGCGTCACACTGTAGCTTCCCTCTCGTGCGTACACATGTGACGGATTATTCTCAATTGATGTCGCGCCGTCGCCAAACGACCACGAGCGTGAAATAATATCCCCCTGAGTTTGGTTTGTAAAGGTGACATTAAGAGGTATATTCCCGGTTGTGGGATTTGCCGAGAAGGCGGGGCCAGTAACTACTCCCGGGTTAGGTGGCGGATCATTGAGATTGATATCGCGGCAACCTGTCGTCGTACAGGAGACTGCGACGGAAACCAATAGAATCGCAGTGTACGCTCCATAGAGTGACTTGCATTCTCTTCTCCACATTGCAGCTGTCTCCTTGTCTTAAGAGTTACGAAACGATTGTATCCTAGCCTCTTTCCCTCCTTATTTTTACAGCAGACAGGCAGTTATGTACCGATTTGCAGAAGAGAATACATCTAAGGATAAAAATGGCTCATCCCTGGGCTTGTTAAATAGGTCCATTTTAGATGCTCGACTACTGGTCTCTGGTCACCCTTGCGCTAATTCCGGTAGTCGCTCATGAAACAGATAACTTGAGCAACAAAGAGTATTTCGGTCCTGTTCATGGTTATGCAGCAGAACCGAAATATTCAACTAATGTAAATCGTAAACCAACCTAAAGGTTAAAGCATGGGATAAACTGCCCATACAAGTATCGAGCCGCGAGTTTAGCGTGAAGTCGGTCGCTTTACACTCTCACATGCCCCTTTGGCTTCAGGATTTATATAGCTTTCGGCAATGGATGAGAGCTTTTCGTCGGCCGCATGTTCCTCTCTGAGGGTTTCATCAAAAAGGGTAACGACCTTGGTGAGGCCCAGAGTTTCTGCGAACGTGCGAAGCGAACCGTAGGTGGCAATCTCATAATGTTCGACTTTTTGAGCTGCGCAAATAATACCGGCATCAATTACTTCCGGAGTGCCGTCCATATTCATAATTTCGGTTGCTTCTTCAACCAATCCTTCCATTGCCGGACATCTTTTCCCTTGGGCGGATATGCCCAATTCTTTAAAAACGCTCTCCAGCCGGATAACCTGATTTTCAGTCTCTGTAAGATGGTTTTCCAAAGCTTGTCGAAGTTCTTTGGACTCTGTCTTCTTCATCATCTTGGGGAGTGCCTTGGTCAACAGTTTTTCCGCGTAGAATATGTCTCTTGTTTGATCAACAAGAAGATCATGCAATGTTTCAAGCTTAGACATAATTTCAATTCCTTTCAATTGTTTTGATATACAGCACAATCCACGTATTAGGGTTGTGCTGGGTCATATGTATAAACGGGCGAGAAGCCCTGATAAAAAATCTGGATTTATTTAACTTTTGCGCACAGTGTAAACTGTATGTTTCTTGCCAACGATGGCACGATACAGCAACAAAAGAAGAACCGCGCCGATAAAGCCAGCTGATTGATCATCAGGATATAAACCGAGTATTTGGCCGAAAAATGTTGCCATTACCGCGCCAGCGACACCAAGCAGTGTGGTCATGATAAAGCCACCAGGGTCTTTACCAGGCATAAGGAGCTTGGCTACCAAGCCAATGACAATTGTTGTAATAATCGACATATTCTCCATCTCACTTTCAGTTATTGTTTAACGCCGAAGCCGCATTAGAGCGTAACTCCCGAGCCCCTCGGATGGGGATTATATTCGACATGGGTCCGTTTTGTCGACGGTTCGCATTTATAGGCTTTGAGCAGCCGCCCTTGCGATGTCACTATGCGCTCTTCAGGTTGTGATTTTAAATCCCAAAACATATTGTTTCCCCTTTCACGCTCGATTATCACGCTTCGATTATTCTACTCCTGGTATTGATTAGAACAATCGACCATCAATCTTTCATGATAAATCTACCTTACATCCCCTCTCAGCGAAATCGGCCAAAGTGACCAAAATAGGAGTAGTCCCCTGGGTTAGTTTTTCCCTAACCCAAGGGATACTGCTTCTCTACTGTTCCTGATCCATAGAGGACTGGGTTACCGGTGCGTCCGGGTCGACAGTCTGGCTCAAAGTGAACTCTCTAAAGCGGAGCTTTTGCATGTATTCATCTTTTTGTCCAGACTTTGCTGCGTTCGCTTTTTCGGTATAGGCTTGACGGGCTTCATCAACCGACATATTTCCGGTGATGATGTCGTGAGCCAAGTTAAGGGCCAGAAAGTTATTCTCTTCCTTGTCGCACCGGGCTGTCATTGTTCCTTTGGTTCTTTCAACAATAAGACTGCCGTCGAATTCTGCCAAGTCGTCGTACATTTCAGTCGGTACTTTGTACGCTACTTCTTGAGCAAGCATATCGGTGTGTG
This sequence comes from Candidatus Zixiibacteriota bacterium, assembly GCA_034439475.1. Classification (NCBI taxonomy): domain Bacteria; kingdom Pseudomonadati; phylum Candidatus Zixiibacteriota; species Candidatus Zixiibacteriota bacterium. The sequence goes on along the minus strand of JAWXAN010000034.1, from coordinate 37,557 downwards.
GGAAAGGGAACCGGTGAGAAATTTCTTCTTTGTCCACCTTGATTCCGACCCAGGGGCCTTTATCTTCCCAAATCAAACAGTTCGCGCCAACAACCTGAGGCTGTCCATACTTCTGAATCATTTCGGTTGCTGCATTGCGAGATGCTTCAGGCCAGTCGGTAATAACACGCTCAGCTCTCAGTTCAGACTTCATTGCGCCGTTATCAGACATGGTGTTATCATCGTCTGGGGCGTCATCATTTTTCCCCATTGAATAGGTTATAGCCGCGGTGACGAGAATGCCTAGGCAAAGGGCAACTATCAATTGTGGGTTGAATTTGTTTTTTGTCATACTTTTTCCTTTCAAAGTATTAATGACGGTTGTCGAGTTTTCCGCATGCCATGCCAAAACGAATATGTAACTTTTTCGTGTGACTGACACGGCACTGCTATCTCCAAGAAAAAGATAGCTGCTCATCTTTCTTATAGCATTTAGACCATAAAGTTGAGGCTCACCCAAAATGCTGAAAAGAGTATTAGCACCTCTGAGCGCCAAAAGTGATTAATTATTTGAGAGGATATATTATTAGCATTCCAGCCGAGAACTGGTGTGTATTATATGTTAACGAATCAAGGGAAACGAACTAATTATATATTTGAGGTTTTTGACACATTAAACATAGAGAAGGAACGCTGGTGATCGAACAAGCAGATATTCTCGATGCCGAGATGCATCTTCATTCAGGTATTCGCAAAACTCCTTTTCTCGATTCGCGTTACTTCAGCCAAGTAACAGGCGCGGATGTGTGGCTGCTAAACGAAGCCGCCCAAAGAACCGGCTCGTACAAAATCCGCGGGGCTTGGAATGCCATGAGGAAACTGTCGCCCACAGAGTTAGGGCGCGGCGTGATTACTGCTTCAGCTGGCAACCACGCTCAAGGAGTGGCGTTGGCTGCAAAATGGATTGGCTGTAAGGCTACTATTGTTATGCCCTTAACAACACCGCTGGTCAAAGTCGACCAAACCCGATCGTATAACAGTCCAGCCATTCTCCTTTACGGGGAGAATTATGACGAAGCCGCGGAGCATGCCGCCCAACTTCAGCGGAAAACTGGCGCGACCTATATCCATCCTTTCGACAATGACGATGTTATTGCCGGTCAGGGTACAGTCGGGCTGCATATTCTCAGACACCATTCTGATGTAGAAACAATTATTGTTCCCGTAGGCGGTGGCGGGCTTATCTCAGGAATTTGCGTTGCGATAAAAGCGGTTAATCGGAAGATATCTATTATAGGAGTGAACGCCTCAGGCGCAGCCTCAGCGGCGAGGTCATTCAGGGAACAGTCACGAATCCGGCTTGATAACGTAAATACAATTGCCGATGGCATCCGTGTCCAGCAAATAGGGGAACGGACATTTGATATAATATCAAAGTATGTTGACGATGTTTTAGAGGTTTCCGATGACCAAATATGCGAGGCTCTACTTTTACTCGAAGAAAAGCCCAAGCTGATTATCGAACCTGCCGGAGCGACGGGCGTGGCGGCGCTGCTTGCCAGTGCGGAACGATTTGCGCGAAAAAAGACAATGGTTGTTCTCACAGGGGCAAATGTGGATTTCTCGGTGATGCAAAAGCTTATGGCACACGCTATGCGTCTGTCTGGGAGATTGACTACAATTGAAGTTCAACTGGCTGATAATATGTCGTCACTGGCGGGATTAACAAAAATCCTCGCTGACGCACAGGGAATAATCATCAGTATTGATCTCAGGCGCAATAAGGTTGGTATGCCTCTCGAAAGAATGGTCTGCATGTTAGACCTGCAGGCAAGATCGAGTGGGCATATGCAAGAGATCCTCGACGCGATGAGAAATGGTGATATGACATTCTTCATCGTCTAAAAGTAGCGAATTTTTATTTCTTATGTATTGTTGTATTGCCGCTTAAATGGTATACTGATGTGTATTTATGACTGACGAAACTTTTGAAGCCTCCGCTTATCAATCTATTTTTGTTAAGCTATTCAGTAATCGCTACCGGGCGATGCAGCTTCTCCTTGCCTGCTTTTTGATTACTTCGACTGCTGCAAGAGTTATTCTCGTTATTGCGAACTTTTCGCAATTGAGTGATTCTTGGCTTTTATTGTTTCCGGCTCTGGGGATTGGCTTTTGCTTTGATTTAATCGCTGGACTTTGGTTGCTACTTCCTTTTAGCTTTTTCCTACTTGCGGCGCCAGACCGTTGGTTTAGCAGAAGAGCTGTCCTTTGGACTTGCCAATTACTGCTCTTTGTCTTCATTTTTAGCCTACTCTACCTCGGCGCAGCAGAATACTTTTTCTTTGATGAGTTCAGCGCGCGTTTCAACACAGTGGCGGTCGACTATCTTATCTATCCCCATGAAATATTTGTTAACATGTGGGAAACTTTGCCCCTTGCAAAAATCTTAGCCGCTACCTTTCTCATTGCCGGCTCGGCATTTGTGATGTTACGCAAAAGATTCCTTAGTCTGCTCATTCTTAATACTTCGATGCGGGTGCGGTTTCTTTTTTTCGGGGCGCATTTCCTACTCCTTACAATTGTATGCTTCGGATGGGACATTCGATACGCCCGCATAAGCGACAATCGGGTAATAAATGAACTCGCATTAAACGGCCTGTATTCGTTCGGGTCAGCAGCGAGAACCAAGGAGCTCGATTATGATCAGTTTTACGCCCGGCTACCCGATTCAACCGAGGCATTTTCCAGACTAAGAAGAATCCTGTCGGCTGATGGAAGCAGATTCATTGATTCTGCTGATCAATTATCGATTGACAGACTAATTGTAACCGGCAAGCCGCCGCGTCCCTTAAATGTGGTTATTATTTTGGAGGAGAGCTTTGGTTCCAAATTTATTAAATCGCTCGATTCCACAGGCCCCGGAGTTGCCACTGAGTTTGAGAAACTTGCCGATAACGGCCTTCTTTTTACTCATATCTATGCAACCGGCAATCGTACCGTGAGAGGCATCGAAGCTATCCTCGCAAGCTTTCCGCCGCTTCCGGGCGAATCGATCGTGCGAAGGCCGGGCGGGCGTAATGTTTTCACAATTTCTGCTCTGTTGAAGTCATTTGGTTACTCCACTGCGTTTATATATGGAGGCCTGGCCTATTTTGATAATATGGGAGATTTTACTTCGTCGAACGGATTCGAGCAGGTTTTAGACCGAACCAACTTCACCAAAAAGACTTTTACTACCATTTGGGGAGTGTGCGATGAAGACCTTTTTGACAATTCACTGATTATCCTTGACAGCCTTCACAGGGAGAACAAGCCTTTCTTTTCGTTATTATTGACAGTCTCAAATCATTCCCCCTATACATTTCCAGACGGCCGAATTCCCACCAATCCAAAAGAGCATACTCGGGAGAACGCTGTGAGGTATGCCGACTATTCACTTTCCAAATTTCTGCATGATGCTGAATCTCACCAATTTTTTGACAGTACAATATTTATTGTCGTAGCAGATCATGGCGCGCGTATCTATGGCTCCCAAGAAATACCGATGGATTCCTACGAGATACCCCTGCTTTTTTACGCGCCAAAGATCATCAAGGCTGGTCAACGAAATAATACCCTTGGTTCACAGATGGATGTGGCTCCTACAATAATGGCGCTCCTACAATTCCAATATATGAGTCAATTTTTCGGCCATGATCTCCTTTCCGCCCCAAAATCTGCTGAGCGCGCTCTGATGAATCATAACCGAGACATTGCTCTTTATTCGAAAGGTAAGCTTGCTGTTCTTGGTCTAAAACAAAGGACAGAATTGTGGAAACATGACTCCGCAAGCGGAGATTTTTCACCGCTCCCGATTTCCGAAGACTCTTCATTTGTGCTTGATGCCGTCGCTTATTTTCAAGGAGCCTATTATTTATTTTCTCATCGTAAACTTCACCCACCGGATCAAAGCCCGCAATTATAATTGCGGCGCGCAAATTCCCGAGGAAATTAGATTGTTCTTGTGACTTCCGCAATCAGTTCGTAATTTATTGATTAATGACTTCGAAGCGAACCAAATCCAAGCCAATGTCCAATCGATCTTCGATTCTTTTTATCATCGGTTCGCTACTTCTTGCAATCGCTATCATTGCATCGGCATTGCTTGCGACAAAGTATATCTGGGCTGTGCATTTAGTTGGTTGCGGCGAAGGCGCGGGTTGTGATTGGATACTGAAAAGCCAATGGAGCAAAATCGCCGGTCTGCCGGTCGCATTTCTCGGACTTGCATACTTTAGCGGATTGCTGATTCTCTGGCTTGGTTCCAACCGGACAGGTGTCTTTTCCGCTATGTCCGTAATCGGGCGTGTCGGTGTCCTCGCCTCAGTCTTTTTCTTAATGGTAATGCTCATTGAAGGACATTTTTGCATTTGGTGCGGAATTGCGCACTTCGCCAATATGCTCTGGTGGTCTGTTCTTGAATTCCGCGTAAGAAAAGAGAAAAGGTTGGCTTCGTCGACTTTACGGACTCTTGCGCCAGCGGTAGCAGTATTTATTTTAGTCCTTACCGCCACGAAGCTTATGCAGGGACGAGAAGCTAACATGGCGCAGAATGAAGCCCAGCGGAAAGCTGTTGAGTCAATTGCTAAAATCGGCGCCCCGAAACAGCCGATCGATTCTGCACCGCCAGAGTCTGCGGGGATGCCATCTCCCGTGAAGCAGACCGCACAATCGCCACCTCGTTTTGGGGGGCGTTATTGGAGCGCGGGTGAGGACAAACCAGTCAGACTTGTTGTTTTTCAAGATTATCAATGTCAGCTTTGCTTTGACATCGAGTTGGAAATAAGAAAAATGATGTCGGAGCGCACCGATTTTTCCCTTTCTGTCAAGCAATGGCCATTTGATACCGAGTGTAATAAATATCTTCTTACCGAGAGCCCCCATCCGGGTGCGTGCGATGTTTCGCGCACAGCCGAGGCGGTGGGCATACTTGGCGGTGAAAAAGCCTTTTGGGAAATTCATCACTGGCTGGTAGATCATGTAGGACAATATTCTGAAGCAGAACTTGTCGGGAAGTTAGTGCTTCTCGGGATTGACACTACGGCATTTTTCAGAGTAAAAGCCAGCCCGGCCATTGACAGCCTCATTTCGGCTGACATTGAAGAAGGGATGGCGCTGGGATTGAAATTCACTCCCATGGTCTTTGTAAACGGCTACGAAGTACAAGGATGGCAGTCAGCCGGAGCCCTGCCTGCCGCCATAGACAGAGCGGCGGAAATGGCTCAAAGCTCTCCGCGTCCAAACGATAATCCCGAAAATGCGATCGACAGGCTTTTTGCCGAGTGGCTTAAAAAGCCTGCGGTGATTTTCTCCCTCTGGGAAAATGACAATATGCGTGGTACACCCGCTCTGTCAGATACAGTCATGGTATTTGGCGATTTAACGTGTCCGTATAATGCCGCAAGCGAGTCCATTCTTCAGGATGCCATGAAGGGGCGGTCGAACATTTGCTATGTTTTCCGCGATTTCCCTCTTGATTCGAGCTGCAATGAGTTGGTGAAAGCCCAGATCAATCCTTATGCCTGCGATGCCGCACGGCTCGCATCGGCGGCGGGACGTGTGGGAGGGACTGACGCCTATTGGAAGATGCACCAATGGGTTGTGGGCCATCGCGAAAGCTTTACACTATCTCAGATTGAAGAGGCGGCTGCCGAATGCGGCCTGAGCAGCCCTTCGCTACTCGCAGCCATGAAATCCCCCCAAGTTGCAAATCACCTCCAGATGTGTCTGGGGTTGTCCAAGGCCATGGGAATTCAAATGTCGCCCACTATCTTCATCAACGGCAAACAGCTTCCTGATTGGCGCGCTCCGGGGTTGCTCAAAAAGGTCATTTCTCATATCTCGGAGCCTGTCATACGCTAATTTCGCACGATTCCACCATGCGAGGGATGGGTGTGAAAGAAATCTTGGCAGCAACCCATAATATTTCTTGACATAAGGCTAACGAACACTTATATATATGCTATGCGAACGTTAAGAGTTGCCGTTGATGCATCGCCTTGTTTGCTCAGGCGTCTTGCTTGCCCGGTATCCTTGTCTTGTCTGAGTGGAAACGCGAAGCTCCCGACACCTCAGAAAATGAGTTGATTTTTTAGATATTATGGTAAACCGCAGTCGAATAATCTTGGCTGTATTAAGTTCATTTCCCGAAATGGTGGAGGGTATTATGTTAAAATCCAAAGTCGCACTTGCGGCTATGACTCTGGTCCTCATCTGTATCTGTAGTCAGGCCGCCTGGTCACAAACCAGCGGTGCCTGTTGCTTGCCAGACGGCTCATGCTTTGCCACAACTCAACAAAATTGCGGTTCTGCTGGGGGAGTATGGACCGCTGGGGGCTGTATTCCAAGCCCATGTCCGCCAACCCCGACCGGGGCTTGCTGTATTCCAGGAGCTCTGTGTCAAATATTGGATTCGGCTCACTGCGCTCAGGCCGGTGGCACATACCAAGGCAACAACTCCACTTGTACGCCTGATCCATGTTTGGCCGCTGGCCAGACTGGCGCCTGCTGTCTGCCGAGCGGAGGATGTATTCAGGCAACACAGACCGATTGCCAGGCTGTGGGCGGTACCTTCTTTGGAGTTGGAACACCATGTAGCCCTATTCTTTGTACGAATGTCAACAAAGGAGCCTGCTGTCTGCCGAACGGGCAATGCGTTATCCTAAGCGCGACTGATTGCCATTTGCAAAACGGCATATATCAAGGCAACGGATCAGCGTGCGTGGCCGGTCTATGTCCTCAGCCGCCACGTGGCGCCTGTTGCTTGCCTACGGTTGGTTGCGTCCAGTTGACGCAGGACGAATGCAAACAGCAGGGTGGCATATTCTTAGGTGCAAATGTCCCATGTACTCCTGCCACATGTCAGCCCCCTATTCAGGATGGCGCATGTTGCCTGCCGAACGGCACTTGCATTATAACGTTGGCTGTCGACTGCCAAGCCCAAGGTGGAACATTCCAAGGACCAGGCACGACTTGCGCTGGAGTGCAATGCCCTCAGCCGCCGAAAGGAGCATGTTGTATCCCCGGAGCCGGCTGCGTCCAGTTATCGCAGGACAGTTGTAAAGTATCAAACGGCATATTCTACGGTCCCGGTGTTCCATGCAGTCTGAATTTATGCGGAACCACCGAAGGAGCCTGTTGTCTCCCCGACGGAACATGCTTGGTCATGTCATCGACTTCATGTCAGCTCAAAGGTGGTACATTCCAAGGCACAGGAACAGTTTGTACGGGCGTCACCTGTCCGCCCATATATACCGGCGCCTGTTGTCTGCCGAACGGGAATTGTATCCAGACTACTTGGAAAGTCTGTAAAAAGATCCATAAAGGTGTCTGGTACGGTTTTGGAACCAATTGTTCAATGGTAACTTGTGTACAGCCCGATATCGGCGCTTGCTGTCTGCCGACCGGAATTTGTATCCAGACTTCGGCCTTGGACTGCGAAATCCGTCACGGCGCGTGGCAGGGCAACGGAGTGAGTTGCACTCCCAATCCTTGTAACCAGCCTAAGGGAGCCTGCTGCATCAACGGCTTCTGCTACCAGATGAAGCAGAAGGATTGCTTGGCGCAGAATGGCGTCTATTATGGTGATAATACTCCGTGCTTGAAGAAAATGTGCATCTCGTTCTTCCAGCAGGGCGGATGCTGCCTGCCGAATGGACTCGGATGTGTTGTTACAACTCCTTCCGACTGTCAAGAGCGTGGCGGATCCTATTTAGGCAATGGGGTGCCTTGCACACCAACTAGCTGTCCGACCATACCGCATGGCCGCTCTATGCCACACAGTCTTCATGGCAGTTGTTGGTTGCCGGACGGCCGCTGTATAATGACATCGAGTCTCCTGTGCGTCGCCTTAGACGGAACCTATCAGGGAGACGGAACTCTGTGCGCGCCTCACTTGACCGGAACCCAGTGTTGCGTTGGCACAGCCGGAAATGTTGACTGCGACCCTGAAGACGTTATCGACATTTCTGATTTGACGTACATGATCGATAATCTCTTCATCAGTTTGGTTCCCTTCTGTTGTGACGAAGCAGGAAATGCCGACGATGATCCAAATGGTGACGTCGACATAAGTGATCTCACGCGAATGATTGATCATCTGTTCATTACGCTTGCGCCACTGCCGCCTTGTCAATAGCGGATTGGCTCTGAGCAGAACTCACTGACCCTTACCGGCCGGCCTATCAATTCCGATAGGCCGGCTTTTTTTATTATGATTGGCTTGATCGGCGAAGATGTAATTTTTATAGACCATAGAAAAGGAAGCATTTCTTCCCGAATATGTGGAGTAAAGGTAACAGGAGCAATGCCGATATCAATACTTAGGAGTCAGACCCGTTAAGCCTAATCTAAAGAATCGCCTGGCTCTTACCGGGTCTATCTTGCGCGAAGTCATGATCGCCATAGTGATATTGGGGTCGGGCTTACACGGAGTGACTCCACTTATTGCTCTATCGCGCAATTGATTGAATGTTTGCAGTCTGAGAGGAGCTTTAACAGGCCGCGTTTGGCACATATTCCTTCCTGCGTCGGCACAAACAAGTTACAGGATTTCGCGCAAACTCCTTGACAAGGAAGCTTTAAAAAGCTATTTTGACGCTGGAAAATGATATGCAGGCGCTGAAGGATTTAGTTGATTGCAGTCCACCCGAGCAGTATATTCATAGTAGGTATCTAAGATTTTTAACCTTAAACAGACATTACCGATTATTGCCTCCACATTTTATTAGTTGGGCCGCGCGAAGATTAGTGAGTTGTACCATGATCAAGACAATCCTTTGGATATTCGTCGTTATAATGGTTTCTAATTTAGAATTGTTGGGCGCCCCCGTATCTGGCGTGGTAACAAACAGTCAGACCGGAACGCCAATTGCAAACGTTGTCGTCAAAATACTGCAAACAAATGACAGCACTCAAACTAATTCTGCCGGCTATTATCTGTTGAGCGACGTTGCCGATGGCATGTACACGATGCTTTTCGGCGCTCAGACCTATCAGCCACTCATCCGATTGAATGCGCAAATTGGAGTGTGCTGTATTGGTAATACCGGCAACACAGACAACGACCCAGCTGACCAAGTTGATATTTCCGACCTTACAATGCTCATTAGCCATCTTTTCGTAAACCTTGCCCCTCTCGTGTGTCCTGAAGAAGGAAATATCGATGGAGATGCGGGGAATTCCGTGGATATAAGCGATCTAACTGCGCTTATAGATCACTTATTCATCAACCTTCAGCCCACGTCAGCGTGCCGATGACCTGTACTAGCCATATGAATTTATCAACTCATGGAGATTCCAAATGATCAAGATAGCTCTGAAGGTGTTGGTCTCTGCAATGCTGTTTATCATTGCAGGTGTCGGCTCAGTATCGGCAGACACGACTTTTATAAATGTATCACTCATCCCAACGGGTACCTTGACCGGGACTGCAACTCTCATGGGAGGAGGCGGCCATGGCGGGATTTTCGTTTATGTAAGCGGTACGAGTATCGTTGGAACGACCAATCAGAGTGGCAATTATACCATAATTGGTGTCCCTTATGGGACGTATACTTTGACTTTCACAAAGGCTGGGTATACGAATCAGAATCGCACGGGACTCATTATATCATCGGCTGGACAGGTGGTTAACGTTTCCGGGGTAAGCCTTGTGCCTAACAGTGAAACAGAGGCGAAACTGTTTGGTGATGCCCTGCGATTATATAGTTACGATCGATATTCCGAGTCTATCGCAGCATTAAGAGGATTGATCGCGGCCAATCCGACCGGCAAATATGCAGCTGCTTCCCAATATCGTGTAGCCCTCGCGTTCGGCTCTGAGGACAAATATGATTCTGCGATTGCGGCTTTGGCATCACTTATTACAACTTATTCTTCAGACAGTTTGGTGCCCCATGCCTACTATTGGCGTGGCTCGTACAAGGATGCTAAGCTCAATTACAGTGGCGCTCTTGCGGACTTTCAGCAAGTAGTTACTTCATATTCGTCTTATCCAGTTGCTGGGCGCGCACAATACCGTGTGGGACGTTCACAAGAAGAGCTCGGGAATGTTTCGGCAGCGATAAACGCATATTTAGCGGTCGAAACTAATTATCCAAGCTCGCCCGATATCAAAGCCGCAATTGTCAATTCAGGCTGGTTGTATTATACCTCTGACCAATACCCCCAGGCGATAACCCAATTCAACAAGCTTTTGAGCACTTACCCAACAAGTGAGGAAGCGTCGAAGTCCAGTTTCTATATTGGGATGTGTTATTACAATCAGGAAGATTTTGCCACTGCCCTAACAAAATTCAGTACCTCAATCAGCTCTTACCCCATTGGCCAGTACCTTGTCGATGCATGGTATTACCGTGCCCACTGCAAATACAATCTTGAGAGTTACACTTTTGCCCAGGCCAAAGCTGATTACCAGAGCATTATTACCAACTTTCCGAATTCTGATAAAACCGCTCATGCTCGCTATTATCTAGGCAATTGCGAGAGCAATCTTGGCAACTATCTGGGTGCCATAGCCGCCTACCAGGCCTTCATCGCCGCTGATCCGACAACGGACTGGGTGGCGAATGCCCGAGACCGTATTGCAGGGGCCTATTACTCTGATCAAGACTACAACAACGCTCTTACTGCCTATGTCAACTACTATACGCTTTACCCCGGAACTAAGGCAGCAGGTGACGCTCATTATTGGGCAGGTCGCTGCTATGAAAAACTATTTGGCACTGTAGCCAATTCCCAGGCGCATAGCGAGTACTGCACGGTAATAACCCAGTATCCCAATTGCGAGAAGCTTCCTAATGCAATCGTACATCGAGATGCTGTTGGAAACGCCTCTTGTCCATAAAAATTAGCTATAGTTCACGATGGCTTGTCGGCATGCTGCCTGCATTTCTGGTACTGACCGCCTCGGCTATGGCGTTCTTCAAAATTGCGTACTTGGGCTATACTCTTGATGTGATCGCCCCTACAGAAAGCTACTTTCTGGAAACTGTGATGGAATTCAACGGTCATGGTACGGGAGTTGCAATCTCAATGGCATTGCCGGAGAATCTTCCCAACCAAACTGTTAGTGACGAGGCCTTCCATTCGGCGGATCTGAAATTCGACATTGTTATGAGAGAAGGCGACCGGCGAGGCCACTGGAAACGAGAGTCAGTAACTGGCCGAAGGCGAGTTGCCTACACGGCAACGGTCGTGACAAAGAATCTGGAATTTATAATTGATTCGACTCTACAAACCGTACAGGTAATCCCCGACTCGGTCGCAAAAAATCTCCTACCAGATTCGTTAAGTCCATCCGACCATCCTGAGATTTCTGGACTGGCGGACAGTCTCAAGCTGTCTGCCAACGGCAATTTGTTAACGAATATCAAGCACATGTATCAATTCGCGAGTCACGGACTAAAATACGTGCAGTATGCAGGCACAACTGATGCCCTCACTGCTTACCGATTGAGGGAAGCCTCGTGTGGAGGAAAGTCGCGACTCATGGTGGCGCTGGCACGCCATATAGGCATTCCGGCAAGGCTTGTCGGCGGCAAGATTCTGAACCAGGGGCAGTCACGCGCAACGCACGTCTGGGTGGAGCTGTACGTAAGCGGGTATTGGGTGCCGTTTTGCCCTACGAACGACTACTTCGCGAAACTTCCGTCGAACTATCTCGTGCTTTATCATGGTGATCAGCCGGCGATTACCCATACCCAGGATATAAACTTCAAGTATTATTTCAATCTAAAAAAACGCCTGATTCAGAAGACGGCGGGAACAATTTCCGGAGCAGACAATCCGCTGGATATATTAAATATTTGGGCAGCCTTTGAGCGAGCTGCTATATCGATAGAGTTGTTGCGGATTATTTTGATGCTTCCAATCGGCATCCTGGTCGTTGTAATGTTTCGAAATTTGATTGGCGTTGAAACGTTCGGTACCTTCATGCCGGCCCTCCTGGCAGTTGGCTTTCGAGAGACAGGTCTCCTCATCGGTGCTGTTATGTTCGCAGCGATCATCCTGTTCGGCCTGTTAATCAGGCTCGTTTTGTCGAGACTCCAGTTGTTACACATGCCAAGATTGGCCATTATCTTGACTACGGTGGTACTTTTCATATTGGGCATGACTATTGCGGGCGTGAAGTATAATTATCTGGATGTCGCTCGAGTGGCGCTCTTTCCAATAGTTATTCTGGCGCTGACAGTTGAGCGCTTCTTCCTTATAACGGAAGAGTTTGGAGCAAAGCACGCTCTTCGGCTGTCGGTCTTAACGCTGTTTGTTGCATCATGCAGCTATGGTCTTATGTCCTGGCGACTTCTGCAGTCAATAGTCCTTAGCTTTCCTGAGGTACTCTTGGTCGTGATTGCCGTCCACATATACATCGGCCGCTATTCGGGATTTAGAATCATGGAGTATTTCCGTTTCAAAGAATTGTTGGTGCGAGCTTAACATGAACCGGGCTGAGCTCAAGCATCTTTTGCCCTCAATCAAGGGAGTATTGGGAATAAACGCCCGGAATCTTGACCTGATTTATACACACAATAGAAGAAACTGCTTTCCAAATGTCGACGACAAACTGCGTTGCAAAGAACTCCTCAAGAGCGCCGGCATCCCCACTCCGACAACCTATCATATTGTGAGTGGCCGCGAATCTCTCCTACAATGGGAATCGGCATTAAAAGACATGGATTGTTTTGTCATTAAGCCGAACTGCGGTTACGGTGGAAATGGTATCAAACTCATTACCCGTTCCGAATCCGAATATCTTACCTCGGGCGAAGAATGGACAGCTGAAGACATTGCTTTCCATCTTATGCAGATTCTCAACGGTGCCTTTTCACTGGACAACGCTACAGATACATGCTATTTCGAACAGACCGTTGTTAACGACATTGGCTTGGAACCCTTGATACCGCCAGGAGTGGAGGGTGTTGGTGATATCCGAATTATTTACAAACTTGAGAGTCCTCTCATGGCGATGCTTCGTCTTCCCACCCGTGAATCGAACGGAAAAGCAAATTTGCACCAGGGCGGCATAGGAGTCGGTATAGACCTTTTGTCTGGTCTCACGCTCAACGGTGTACATCATAATAATGTAATTCGTGCACACCCGGATTCGAGTGCGCCTCTGGCAGGCCAACGCATTCCCTTTTTTGCTGACATGTTGGAAATAGGGTCAGCAATAAGTGAGCTTGTAGGTCTTGGTTACATAGGCGTCGATTTTGTGTGCGACGCGCATCAGGGTCCGTTGGTCCTGGAGGTTAATGCTCGTCCAGGGCTGAATATTCAACTGGCAAATGGGTCAGGATTAAGGTCAAGATTATGAAATACTATGTTGCAAATTTGGTTGCATGGATAACTGCATCTGCGGTTATAGTTTTCGCGATAGCGAAAAGCGGATCAATCGATGATTCGCGACATGAAATAATTCACGTCGACGGCAAAACATCAACACAGGCTGCAAAACTGCAAACAGCAGCAGAACCAGCAAGGAATGACGGTGACTCTGTCTCAGCTGCCGACTCTGAAACGGATCAGGAAATCGATGGCAGTCGGGACCCGTTCGCAGTAGCCTATAACGACTCTGCCTCTGTGTTAATAGGCAAAGAACAGTACAAAAAGGCTGTCTCATACTTGGAGCGCGCTATAGCAAAAGATACCCTGTACGCGCGCGCATGGTACAATTTGGGACTTGCATTTCATAAACTGAAAAAAATGGGCGATGCAACCAAGGCGTACCAGAAGGCAATTGCCATTCGACCTCACTACTATAAACCGAAATACAATTTAGCGTCACTCTATATGTCAATCGATGCCAATGAGGAGGCTCTAACCTGGTTCAAGAAAGCTGCCGAAACACGTGGTTCTGGAGAAGCAGCGCCCGCCCACTACAATATAGGCGTACTCTATCACCGACTCAATAATGACAAAGAGGCAGAAAAGAGTTATCTGGAGACATTGCGTTTTAAGCCCGGTCATATTGAAGCACGTTACAATTTGGCGCTTATTCGAATGGACGCGGGCGAGTACAAAGAGGCAGGCGAAGACTTTGAGAAGGTTATAGCCCTTGGCTTTCGAAAAGCGAAGGTATTTAACAATCTTGGGGTCTGCTATAGCAAGCAGGAGCAGTATGAAAAGGCAGTGAAAGCGTACGAGAATGCGCTTTCAATCGATTCACTTGATGCAGGCACGTACTTCAATTATGCCATAGCAAGTAACAGAGCAGCAAATCCCGACCGGGCGATCAAAGCTTATCGACGTGCTCTCAGCCTTGACCCCGTTTATCAGCAAGCGCACTACAATTTGGCCATCCTCTTGGAGGGTGTCCATCAGATTGACAGCGCGAAATCTCACTATCGTGCCGCTACCGTGGCGGAGCCTAACTACACAAAGGCCTATTTTGGCCTTGGGCAGCTCTACTACGATCAGGGTCGTTATGACTCGGCGGAAATTGCCTACCGAAAAGTAGTTGAGCTCGACCCAGAAAATCTCAAAGCCCTCTTCAATTTGGGCCTTGCGTGTACTAAGCAGGAGAAACATGAAGACGCAGCGAAAGTCTATCTTGAATTGGTTAATCAGGATCCAGCTAATACCAAAGGGTTAAATAACCTGGGCGCGGCGAGCTTGAAGATTGAACAATTCGATTCTGCAGCTGCGTATTTTACGAGATTAATCGTGTTGACTCACTCGGCTGAAGCTTGCTATAATCGTGCCAAGGCCTTCAATGAACTGCGCAAATATGAAGATGCAAAAGCAGATTATCGTGAAGCCATTAAACGAGAACCCACCTATGCCAAAGCATACCACAACCTCGCTATATTAGAAGAGAAGTCAAATAATTTGACTGAAGCCGTGCAACTCTTGCTGAAGGCGATTGAATATGACAATGACAACTGGAAGTCTTATTGGAAGCTCGGCCAAGTCTACGTGAAACTGGACCTGCTTGATAAGGCTCGGGCTGCTTACGCAAAGGCAGCCGAAGCAAATCCCGAATCAGAAAAGTTTAACAGTGAATATCGTAGCCTAATGAGTAATAACTAACAACACCATATTATGCGTCCTTATCTCTTCCTCGTCTTCCTGATTTTTCTTGTTGATTCCGCTTTCGCAGGGTCACGCTGGGATCTATTTGGATCGTACAATGGCCTCTACGAATCGAACATATATCATGCCTTTGACAAGTCCATCGAGAAGTCCGCGTACGTGAATGCCTTATCGGCAAAGGTGAGCTGGAAGATGGGTGGGTATCGATTCATGCACAGAGCAAACGTGTTTGCTGAATACAATGTGTATACCAACTACGGTAACCGCAATCATGGTTCTATAGGACTACAATATCGGCCAGCGTTTAGATATTGGTCCAGAGGTCGTTTGTCAGGTGATTTTGTCTTATCTCGGCGCAATAAGGACTTGATAGACGACACTGGCACACTTCAGACACGAACATTGAAAAGATGGGAACATGCAGCGGCACTGTCCCATCGTCTGGACTTGGGTCGTTTTGAACTTGGACAATCTGTCGATTATGAGCGACTGAATTATGATGAACAGAGCGGTTCAACTTCATATGATTACGACGGTTGGACAGCAAAACTCAGTGCGCAATATCAGCCTGCCGATTGGCTTAAGCTGTTGACCGAATTCAGTTCAGGTCATCGAGATTACCAAGCTCGAAAGACATATTCTATACGCTCTGGACCCTACGCGGGTAAGCCATTTCAAATTCGGAACTTTCGAGAACATGTGGTTGAGGGAAGAGCGTATATTAATTTTTGGGGGCGCAATGAGGTATCTCTTTTTGCCGAGTATGCCTTACGGAAAGACAATTTCGAAAATTTTTATGGCTATATCCAGCGCCAATACTCAGCAACCTTCAAACTCTACCTGTGCGAGTATCATGAAACAAAAATCATGTTTGAATTTAAGAATAAGGATTATCCAAATTACTGGAACAATTCTATTGGGCGTGCCAAACGTGTACATATTTATTACACAGATTTCCAATTCGAGCACCGTTATGCGTTAACGAATAAGATTGTCTTGCTCGGAAGCTTCAGAAACTACAATAAGGTATCCAATTATCGGCTATACGATTATCATGACGTTACTGGAGGTATGGGAATTGAGGTTACGATATGAGCGCCGTAAGAACGGTTTCGTATGTAAACTCTGCTAACGCCAGCCTTGCTCGATTGCTTCGTCGTTTTTGTTTGAGTTTTCTTCTATTCTTATTGATTGTCTTCATATGTGCACCGTCATTTGCTTCGGATCCGGACGCGACAAGCCGTTATCGACATATGGCAGAGCAGATAAGAGCGACTTTTGATAAAGCCTTGCCAACTTTTAGTTCTTACGTTCAGCGACACTATGCGATGCGCATGTACCGCGCTACCGGTGACACAGCTTACGTTCCATGGTTGGTCAATCATGCTAAATACGCCATAGCAAAGGTGCAAATAGATGTCGATTCTTTGAACAATCCGCACTATTTCGCACGACGCATTGCTGAAGAGGCAGAAACTTTTGAAAGAGATACGCGAAAAAACCGTCTTCGACGTGCCATGTTCAAAAAATGGGACGAGGAACTCGTCTACCTTGAACTCCTAAGTCAGCTGAACTGGCTGGCCGATTACGGTTTGGATTCGTCGACGGTTGGCCCCCTCATGGCCCGTGCGCGCGCAAAAATCAGTCAGCACGATTTATCTAAATTCTTGCTTGATCCCGACGTGATACGTGTTTATGCGGCCAAAGCCGTGAATTTCGTGTACTTCCTCGAACATTTGGGTATCGCCGACATTAGGAAAGAATACATGGAGGTGTTTCGAGATGTTTTTGACCGAATGCCCGACAATCGTCTGGATGAGCATCGTTACTCAGACAAGATTTACGGATTAACGCACATTATTCTTGCCGCAAGTCAATACTATCAACAACCGGTTGATTCTGCAGAGTATGGATGGGTAACTGACCGCTTAGAAGCGCGTATCGATAAAATTTTGAAAGAGACTTCTTCGGACATTATCGTGGAAGTTGCCCTCTGCTTCTGTTTGACCGGTCAGGAAAATCACCCGATTGTAGAGCGATGCAAGAAAGTCTTGTTGAAATCATTTGATTCCAAAAAAGGAATGATTCTTTCCGAAACGGGCAACAAAGACCTCTCGCAGGGTGAGCACCGAAACGTTTTGGCGTTCATGCTTTTCGCCCGGCACGACACGCTGTACCCTGGACCTCTTTTAACTCGTTATTTCTAATAGGAAAGACACTTCAGGAACAAAGACACACCTATCACATCGAATATCACACTCCTCGCCATGTCCAATCGCCCACCTTATCTTTACTGGCGGAGTAAGATGCGGTTGACGTTACAATAGACAACCCTATCCTCAATTCTCCGTTCTCGGAGCCAACTGGACATTTCAAGTTCGATAATGAGGGGATCACAAACGAGATCGCCGAATCTGGGCGAGTAAGTTCATATTTTGTACCGATAGCACGCTCAAAAAAGAAGGCACGTCAGCTTGATTTGAGACCGAGTGGACTAAAGATCGAATCGAAGAAAAAAAAACGTCAACCGCATCCGCGAGCGTGTGAGTCTTTGGCGGCTTCCGCTACAAAATCCTCGAACAACTTGGCTCAGACACGATGTCACAAAAATCAATTTTGGACTTGCAGTCGACCTGATTTGTAATCAGGCTGTCGGACAACTATTGGCCCACGTCTCACTTAGCATTTCGGCTTGCTCCAAGACCGTCTGAGTGGCTTTCTCCTGTTTGTATGGCGGATAGCTCATCGCAAACTTTTTGTGAGAGGCATCATGCCCATCGTGTCACTGAGTATCGCATTAATTCTGCGGCTTGACTAAAGCTTCACTGCAGACAATTCAAAGAATCGCTCGGCACCTGTCCGCGCTTGACCTCTGATCCATTCGGTCGCGAAGGCGATGAGCTTCTTAGAACTTACACAAAGTGCTTGCGCTCTTTACGTTACCCAAAAACCGATGGAACAAGCGAGAATACTGAGATTAGTGCTTTCGAACTATGTGATTAAAGACCTAACTCCTTATCCCACATATAATGCGGCATTCGATGTGGTGGTAAACAGTAGTAAATCAGAATTATTACTGGGAGACAGGGACTCGAACCCCGATTCTGCGGTCCAGAGCCGCATGTCCTACCATTGAACGATCTCCCAATCAAAAACGGGTCGACCAATATAAAGAACCAAAGGCCAAAGTCAACCCTCATTGCCCAAGCGTGTGCCGCTATGACGGCGAATAACACAAAGCCGCGAACCAAAGCTATTTGAATCTATGACAAAATAACAATGCCTGACCCTTTACTGTGAACACAGCCGTTTTGCGTCTAATCTCATTGCGGACAGCCCGCGTCTCGCCTCTCTTCACGAGAAGATCACTGACATCATAGGCGCTGCCAGTGCTGGTCAAACGAATTGTGTTCAAAAGCGGGACAACTGAGACAGAATTGCCGATTGCGTTCTGTATGGTATACGATTCATCACGGAGATACACGATTTCATGCCCGGGATTTACCAATCGTATGCAAGGACGCGTTCTTTTTGTCCCGAACGAGTCGGATAAAACCAGAAGAAATAGATTTGCCACAAAATGATCAGGCTCGCCCACACCGGGCATGATTATATCTATATGCTGTGTGCCGCTTTTGAGGCAGTAAACAAGAGCCGCATGGGTGTCGGTCATATCTTTCTCTCGAGGAAGAGGAAAGATTTGCGTTTTTTGGGGGAGACTTTTGGGGAAAGGGACAATCGAATCAAAATCGCCAATTAAAAGATCAGGAATAACTCCCAACTTTTTACAAAACCAATACCCCCCATCCACAGCAACGACATATTTCCCACGGCACAGCTTTCGGTACCATAGAAAGTTTCCGTCGGGATACTCGCCGTTAGTGCACAGCACACAACTATTCAGCTTTGTGGATCTATTTTTAATATTTGCCATGCAATTAACGAGTGCGCTACGAGAACAAGGCGAGCCTTGCCGCGCCGAGAAGAGGGGTTTTTTCTTCGATGATAATTCCGATTGGAATATCGGCAAGCAGCGATTCCATTTTCCCTTTTTTGCGAAAGCGCTCCATGAACTGAGCCGTATCCAAGGCCGTGACAATCTGCGGGGCTATGAGGCCGCCGATATAAATGCCGCCCAATGTCATTCCTTTCAACGCAAGGTTTGCGGCCTCGGAGGCGTAGCAATCAATGAAAATACTCAGAGCGCGCTCTGCATGAGGGTCTTTTGACGATATCGCATGTTCAATAATTGCCGCGGCTTTGTCATCGGCATTCTCATACCACTCCGCGCTTGTGGCTCCCCGGTCATCGAGGATGAATTCGTAAATTGAAATCAATCCCCTGAAACTCACCACATCCTCGACCTCGACTGTTCCGTTATTCGCGTATAAATATTCCCACAGCTTATGTTCCGTCTGGTTGGCAGGCGCGAAATCTGTGTGACCGCCTTCGGAAGCATGGGGATACGATTTACCGTTCTCGTGAAATATGAGCGCTTCGCCCAAACCATTTCCCGCTGCAATAAGGCCAACATTACCCCCCGAAACTGGCTTTCCTGCGTTAATCTGAAAGAATTTGTCGCTTCCAAGATGGGATAATCCATGGACAGTAGCAACGATATCGTTCACAAGCACAACTTTCGCAAATGAAAATTTTGACTCTATGTTTTGCGAAGCGATGAGCCAGCGAAGTCCGGTGGTGCGGACTTCGTTATTGATAACCGGTCCTGCAACTCCGAAACATGCAACATCAATTTTGGTGGTGCTTTTTTTGAGGTACAGTTGGAGAATAGATTCTAAATTTGAAAAGTCGCGGCTGACGAAGCTGGACTGCTCATAGAGGACCATCTCATTGTTTTCGGAGCGCACCCGGGCAAGTTCGACCATTCCGCCGCCAATAAATCCTGCAAGCCGCTCTAACATTCGGTTGACCCGCGCTGTGACTGGTTAAGCAAAGATGCCGCTGCTGAATCGAGCATCCACACTACTCGTCTGGCATTTACACGCGAAACAGGAAACCGCCGTGCATCATCTTTTTCGTCGAACACCGCTTTGACAATATTTGCCTTGTCTTTTCCGGTGACAAGCAACAATACACATTTCGAGGCATTGATAAGCGGCAGGCTGAATGAGACTCGCTGGCTGTTTTTTGATGTAACCCATGGCGCAACGATAATTTCATTTTCGGGTGATTCAAAATCATAGTCCGGAAACAGAGAAGCGGTGTGTCCGTCATCCCCCATGCCTAAAAGAGTAAGATCGACTGATGGCACGGAATCAGGAGCGATTGCATGGTTTTCTCTTATAAGCGCCGCGTAGCGTTTTGCCTCTAAATCTAAATCTGCCGCGTCTCCTTTGACTCTATGGATTATTCCCTCTGGAATCCCAAGAGGTTTAAATAAATAATCCTTGGCCGTTTTATAATTGGAATTCGAGTCATTCCCCCCCACCGCGCGCTCATCGGAGAAATAGAATTCAGCTTTTGATCTAATAAGCTCGGCGACATCGGAGATATTTTGTAGCGCTTGATACATGGCTATCGGTGTGCTTCCCCCTGATAGGGCAATGGAGAAACGCCTTTTTGTGTCATGGGTTTTCAAACGCTCTATAATAAAGAGCGCCACGGCGGTTCCGACAGATTGCTTGTCCGGGAATATACTAATCTCTACATTGTTCATCTGGCAAAAATCATGATAAGATGTTTGAAGTGCAGTCTCCCTTGGCATTTCATCCTTCAATCACGACCGCCGTACCTGAAGCCGCAACCATCAGCATGTTGCCGCCGCCTATCGTCTCGTAATCAAGATGCACGGCAAGAATCGCGTTGGCTCCGAGTTGTCTGGCCTGAGTGGTCATCTCATCAATTGCGATTGTTTTTGCTTTGGCAAGCTCCTGCTCGTATGCCTGTGAGCGTCCGCCGACAATATCACGGATACCGGCGAAGATATCTTTGAATATATTAGCGCCAAGGATTGCTTCGCCACTTACAATTCCAAGGTAGCGGGTTATCTTTTTTCCTTCGAGCGTCGATGTCGTAACAATAAGCATTTCTCTCACCATTTGTTTATTTTGTTTATGCTGTAAACGAATCAATATCATGAAGTGTGGTACGAATGACCGTGTTAGCCGTTTCGTATTCTTCGAATTCGACTCTTTGCTTTGAAGCATTGATGATATAGCGACCGAGTGTTGTCTCGTTGGAGGCTCGACGACAGGTGACGCCGTCCATCTCAAACGAGAACTCACGAGGCATGTCTTCGTTGTCCCACGCGCCGCTGGACAGATCGATATTGGCGGATGTTCTATCTATGAAATCAAATTCGATACAGGCATTTGATGTTTCGGGCTTGCGAACGAAATCAATGTGCGAAACTCCCATAGGCGTCCTGACTTCTACCGACATTGAGGCCCGCACCTCACCCCCTGATTGAACGAGCCGCGAAATAATCCAACCGAAGAGCAGCAAAGCCTCATCTCTACATTCCTTCGAAAATAGCACTCGGCAGTTGGAAAGTGTGGTCGCGCGGTTTTTCGCCATACGCGCTGAAAAAAGCGTACTTATAAGTTCACGGACTGGCAGCAGTTTATACCATAAGAGAGACAAGCGAGGAATTGTCGATCGAGCATTACGTTCATCGTCGTTACCAAAAAAATAACAACTCGAGAGATTCGCGATTGAGCTATCGAAGTGCGGTGTAGAGGAACTTAGACGGCAATCCACTGTCAGCACTGGAACCGAATCAACCAACAGAGATCGGACCGCACCAGCGATATTGTCTGAACGAGCCGGATCAGAGAGAATTTCTACAATCTCCCAGCAGACAACGGAATCTGTCTCTTCGTTAAAGGCACAGGCAGTGCGGACAAATGAACAATAGGTCTTCAATACTTCATCGATAACGATCAGTAGTATCCGCGCTGGCTGCATTTTTGCAAGGTCATTGGCCAGGTTCTCGGCCTCAGGACGCTTTAAGGCATCGGTAACAATTATGACATTGGACAGACAGAGTTTGACCATCGGTCTGTTCTCGCGATCCTGATGATTTGTCTTCTGCCATATTTCATTGAGCCGCGCTTCAATACGCTCGGCATTGACTGGCAGATACCCGCCATCGAGAATTTCATCATCATCGGATATTCGTGTTGAGTTCATAGCCTCAACCATCTCCGTCCATCGCGGGCAACAAGTTCATCGGCCGCAGTCGGTCCCCACTCACCAGCGGGGTAGATATGAAGCGGAGCATTATCCCAATGCTTGGTAATTTGGTCGATAATTTTCCATGACAAATCCACTTCGTCTTCGCGGGCAAACAATGTCGAATCGCCGGTGATGGCATCAAGAATGAGGCGTTCATAGGCTTCGGGCGAAGCCACGCCGAACGATTCAGAGTACATAAAATCCATGCGTACCGGAGCTATTTGCAGAGCCTGCCCGGGTACCTTTGCTCCAAGCGAAAGCGAAATGCCCTCTTGTGGTTGAATTCGCAGGCGAAGAACATTGGGCGTCAGATTCTCGCACCCCGAGAGATCAAAAAGTAAATGCGGCGGGGCTTTGAACGTAATCGCGACCTCGGTTACCCGTTTGGGAAGTCGCTTACCCGCGCGGATGTAAAACGGTACACCCGACCAGCGCCAGTTGTCGATTGTTATTTTCGTCGCTACGTAGGTCTCGGTCGTGGAGACGGACGGGACATCTTTTTCTTCACGGTACCCTTTGACCTTCTCTCCGCCGACCGAACCGGGGCCATACTGACCGCGGACAACATGGGTGCTGATTTCTTCGGATTTGAGATAGCGGACAGCTTTGAGCACTTTGGCTTTTTCATCACGAATGGCATTGGTCTCAAATGATGCCGGGGGTTCCATTGCGATAAGGGTGAACACCTGCATAATATGCGACTGGATCATATCCCGAATTATGCCCGAACTGTCAAAATATCCTGCCCGAGAGCCTATACCCAAAGATTCAGAAACAGAGATTTGAATATTGTCTATATATCGTCGATTCCACAGCGGCTCGAAAATCGAGTTACCGAGACGAAAGACGAGTATATTTTGAACAGTCTCCTTGCCGAGGTAATGATCAATGCGATATATCTGTTTTTCATCAAATGCCTTGTGTACGGCATGATTGAGAGCTATGGCAGACACAGTGTCATGTCCAAATGGCTTTTCGATAATAAGCCGTGACCACCTTGGGCCATCGGCGATTGGCGTAATAAGTCCCGAGTGGTTGAGGTTTGAGATTATTGGCTCAAATGAATCAGGCGGAGTCGCAAGATAGAATAGATTGTTTTCGGGTGTCATCAAAGAAAGCGCATTCATGCGAAGCCGCTCCTTTAATTGACGGTAACCCGGTTCATCCTCGAATGAACCGATCACATAGCTGAGTGTGGATAAAAATTGCTGAAGCTGCTCGTCTGAATCCGGCTGACGACGTGAATACTTTTTGATACCCTCGGCCATTTCGGCCTGAAATTCACGGTCTGTTTTCTCGCGCCTTGCGTAGCCAACAATATTAAACGGCTGAGAAAGAAATCCATCCTTGTAGAGATTGAAAAGCGCCGGGATAAGTTTTCGTTTCGTAAGATCTCCCGATGCCCCAAAGATGGTCAATGCGAACGGCCCGGCTTGGCGAAGCCGCATAAAGCGGCTGACAAAAGGATTGCCTACTGTTTCAACTGCCTGCCCCATTATTTCCCTTTGACTGCATGTCCACCGAATTGGTTGCGAAGCGCCGCAAGGACTTTCGCCGAAAACGAATCTTCCTGACGCGACCGAAAGCGGGTCATAAGGGCATACGTGAGCGAAACGGCGGGGACATCACGGTCAATCGCTTCCTGTACTGTCCACCGTCCTTCGCCCGAATCTCCGACATACCCTGTCAGTTTCTCTAACTTCGGATCCTCGCTGAATGCCCGCTCGGCCAACTCAAGCAGCCACGAACGAACAACTGAACCTTGATTCCACAGGTGGGATATCTTTGAAATATCAAGCGGGTACTTTGAAGCGTTGAGTATCTCAAAACCCTCGGCATACGCCTGCATCATTCCATATTCGATACCGTTATGAATCATCTTTACATAATGTCCCGCTCCGGATGCTCCAACATGAAGGTAGCCGTCGGGAGGCGCAAGGGTTTTGAATATCATCTCGGCCGTCGTAAATGCGGTTTTCTCTCCGCCGATCATCAGACAGTATCCGTTTGCCAGCCCCCAGAGGCCGCCCGATGTGCCAGCATCGAGCAGTATAATTCCACGTTTGTCAAGTTGAACTCCGCGCGCCACGGTGTCATGGTAATTTGAATTGCCGCCATCAATAATAATATCGCCGGAACCAAGACCCGAGGCGACTTCGGTTATGACACTATCTGTTATTTCGCCAGACGGAACCATCACCCAGACGATGCGAGGAGCAGTTAACTGTTCTGTCATTGCCTGGATCGATGGCGCTCCTACCGCGCCAGTTTTTTCTATCTCGTTAACCACTGCCGGATTATTATCGAAGACGGTCACATCATGCTCGCCTCGACGAAGCCGAGTGACCATATTGAAGCCCATTTTCCCAAGTCCTACAAAACCTAATTTCATACAGTCGTTCCAACTCTCTGCAGCAATCCCGAGATTGTCTTTGTTACGCCCGCGGCATCGATACCGAGCATTTTATAGAGGTCGTCAGGTGTACCCGAAGAAGCGTAGTGTGTGACACCGAGCTTGGTGATTGGACGGCATACGCCCGATTCAAAAAGTGCCGCGGCAAGAGTTGTTCCAAGGCCAGTCTTGATGTTATGATCCTCAAGGGTTACTATCTGCGAGTACTGTGATAACGCATCAAGGTCGTCGCGGTGCAGGTCGCACCAATCGGAGACAGAGACGAGCGATATTCGTTTGCCGTCTTTTGCAAGTCGATCCCAAGCCTGCATTGCATACGGCAGCATATTTCCAGCGGCAACAAGAACAAGGTCTTCGCCCCTTCGAATTGTCTCCATCCGCCCATACCGATAGCGATAGTTCTCGCCAAAATATGCCTTCCCATCCTCGCTTGTGACCACTGGAATTACCGCCCGTCCCATGATAACCGCAAAATTACCCGGATTAGAAAGGACATAGCGGACGATTCTATCGGTCTGGTTGGGATCTGCGGGGGTGATAACTTTCCAGCCGAAAGTGGAGTTCAATAGCGCAAAATAATCGATACACTGATGGGTCTTCCCGTCTTCTCCGACATTCACGCCTGAATGGGTGCAGAAGAGTTTCACATTGGCGTGGTTGATGTCGTTCAGTCGCGCTTGATTATATGTCTCATCGATTCCGAATACACCAAAATCCGCCCAAACCGCGAGCGCTTTTTCTGCCGAAAGGGAACCAACTGTCGCGGCTGTACTATGTTCGGTAATTCCGCACTGGAAAAAATTCGCCGGATATTTCTTCGCAAAACCGTCGGTCTTGACTGATTTTGACAAGTCGCAGTCGAAAACCCCCATCACAAAATCCGGCCGGGATAGATTTGCATCGGCGACAGATACTAAGGCTTTCCCCCATGCGCTTCGATTATCGCTCTTTTCATCGGCCTTATAATATATTGGCTGGCCGGTATCGACACGGGGAAAGTCAGCATGCTTCGTTTGGAATGGCGGCGGAGGCCCCTGTTTCCGGCGAGCCAACAGGTCGACAACATTATCGACTAAATCCTCTCCAGTCAGGCAAGCCAGCGCCTCTTTCATCTGCTCGGCTTTGATTGCGGCTCCGTGATAATTTTCATCATTTTCCATAAAACCGATTCCTTTGCTCATTGTTGAATGAGCCAGAATCACAGTTGGAGCTTTGTCATATTTTTTCGCTTCATAAAATGCGCCGTAGACTTCGTCGAGATTGTGAGCATCGATTTCTACCACCCGCCAGCCATCGGCTTCCCATTCCCCTTTGATATTCTGCGGTAGAATATCCGTGATTTTGCCGGAAATTTGGAGACCATTGTAATCGACAACTGCCGTCAGCCGAGAGAGGTTGAATTTCATCGCCACTCGGCGGGCTTCGCTTATCTGTCCCTTTTGCTGTTCACCGTCCCCCATCAGTACATACGTGTGAAAGTCCTGCTTGGATAGCTTTCCATATATTGCCTTGCCGACACCGACAGAAAGCCCCTGTCCAAGGTTGCCTGTGTCCCACTCAATGCCGGGAACTGACCGTTCGACATGACCTTCGAAAGGAGAACCGGCCTGACGAAATCCATAAAGCGCGGGTGCGACATCAAAAAATCCGGCCGCCGCAAGCGAGACATAGGCGCCGGGCGAGGTGTGACCATGGGAAACAATAATTCGGTCGCGATCATCGCGATACGGATTTTTAGGATCGACATTAGCAGTTGTGTAAAGCATCAGATAAATCTCGAGTGAGGACATGGAGCCACCCGGATGCCCTGAGTTTGCTACTGTAGTCATCTTGAGTATATTGCCTCGTGCCTGACGCGCCATTTCGGTGAGTTCTGCGCGCCGCTTGGATTCGAGTTTGGCTTGGCGAAATCCGCGCCATGTATCAAAAGTCATTTCCGTGTTACCTTTCCTAAAGAGTACAGACAAATATTTATCATTATAATGCAGCTGCTACTTGTTTCAGCCCCTTTACCGGATCGCCGTCAATTGAAAGTACCAATGTTGGCAGTTTGCGCACGATAAGCGCTTGGGCGTCTCCAAAAGCCTGAGCGGTTATAAGCTCCCCAAAATCAAACGATTGATTAGGAATTGCCAGCGCTGGGTACTTTTTCGAAACCAAAATTATGAACATCCCTTCTGCTGCCCCACCCTTATACAATTGCCCAATTGAATGCAAAAAACGCGGCCCGTATCCTCGCAGAGTTGCGGCTTTGGTCTTACTGCGAATCTTCGAACGGATCGTTCTCAGGGCTATTTCGGTTTTCTCACTTGACGGAAAGTAGTTCAGGATCGCGACATATTGGGGAGGCTTTACGCTCGCAAGAAACTGGGCTAAGATTTGGCGCAACGACCCCGGCTGTTTTCGAGAAACTTTTCGGGCTGGGAGCGAAGCCAGCAAAGCGCATTTCCCCCAGTTTCCGGCTGGTTCGGAAAACGGGAAATGACCGAGTTTCTCAAAATAATCCAAAAGCTGCTTTGTACGGTTTTTGCTTTCGGTGACGTTCGGTTCATCAAAAGGATTTATTCCCATATGCCAGCCGCATACTGCCGTGGCAAGCTCCCACAATAAAAATTGTCCGCTGATTTCTTCTATCGAACCAAGGACTATCTCGATATAGGGCAGTTTCTTTTTGATGATTTGTCGAAGCAGATTGCTTTGGCGAGCGGGCTTTTCTTTAGACATTCTCATGAAAACAAATAGCCGGTCTGTGCCATAATCCTGCACCCGCGCTTCGGGCTCATTCTCAATTGGTATAACACCTTTTCCCTCTTTGCCGGTCGATTCGGCGACAAGTTGTTCTATCCATGGCACAAGCGGCGATATTTTTTTAGATGAAAGAAAGGTGAGCTTGTCTCGCTTACTTTGTGCGGCGACAGCCATAAGCGAGCCGAGAGCCAGCGCTGGGTTGGTCTCATCATTTCGCTCGCTCAGGACATTCTGCATTGACAAGGCTGAGTCTATCAACGATGAGAGGTTCACACCAACAAAAAATGCCGGAACAAGCCCGAAATAAGAAAGAGCTGAATACCGTCCTCCAATATCAGAGGGATTGAGAAATATTGCGCGGTATTTATTGCGCTTGGCAAAGGCATGCAAATCACTGTTTTTGTCGGTGATAGCAACAAATTGCTTACCGAACTGTGTGAGACCGTTTTGTTTCAATCTCTCAATAAAAAACGCTTCATGCGAGCGTGTCTCTATCGTGCCACCCGATTTCGAGGCAACTATAAAAAGGGTTTTTTTGAGGTCAATCGAACGCGCCACTCGTGAGATAACCCTCGGATCGGTAGTGTCAAGCACATGAAACACCTTGAGCTTTTTGTGACCGCCAAAAATGTGATACAGCGACTCGGGGCAGAGCGATGACCCGCCCATTCCCATCAGAACAATCTGATTGAATCCATCCTGAAAGACTTTTTGGCCAAACGATTCGATCTCTGAGATTTTCCGGGACATAAGCGTTGCCGAGTCTACCCAGCCTAGTCTATTGGCAATCACTTCTTTTACTTTAGCTTTTCTTGTGAAGACACCCGCCTGACGAGTCATTATAAAAGAAGCCAATTTTTGTTTAGAGGAGCGTGACAATGCGTCCTCATACTGTCGGGCAAAATTGCCCGCTGATATTTTTATGGAAGTTGTTGGTATCATGATTTCTTGGGGCTGACGTTTAGTGTTGAATAAATATCCTGAAGTCGCTGTTTCTTATTCTGTGCGCCAAAAAAAGCTGTGCCCATCACCAAGACATCCGCTCCGGCTGCGACAATCGATGCGGTATTAGTCAAATCGACGCCGCCATCCACCTCGATTTTGGTGGAAAGTCCCCTCCGATCAATAAATTCTCTGGCAGAGGCAATTTTTTGTAATGCTGATGGGATGAATTTCTGTCCCCCGAACCCGGGAAAGACCGACATGATGAGAAAAAAGTCGAAATGCTCAAGGTACGGGAGCGCTCGCTCGACCGGCATATCGGGATTTATTGCCAGCCCGGCCTGCACGCCGAGCTTTTTTAACTGCGACGCATGAGCCTGAGGATCGGGATGTATCTCAAGATGAAATGTGATATTATCGGCGCCAGCGCTGGCAAAGGCTTCGAAATACTTTTCGGGTTCTGACAGCATGAGATGAACATCGAGAAAGACATCGGTCAGCCTGTCGACCGTTTCAACCACAGCCGGGCCATATGATATGTTGGGGACAAAATGACCATCCATGATATCCAAATGCAGAATATCAACACCCGCCTGCGTGGCATCGGTGATTTCAAGTCCAAGTTTTGAGAAATCAGCGGCTAAGACAGATGGAGCGATACGTGTCATGCGGCAAATCTGTCGCATTCTTGGCCTTGATGCAACCGATTTTTCAAATGACTTTCGAAGTCCATCAATCGTCGCCCTGGAAATAAGAGGACCTATTGTCTTGACCGAAGACGCGGTTTCGCTAAAAATACCCCAAAAAGTGCATCACACTGGAGCAATAATTACTTCGGGTATGCCTACTGCACGACGACTGTTCCCTGCATTGTTTCTGGGTGCAGTCGACAGAAGAAGGAATATGTCCCCGCAGTGTCAAATGTATGCTGGAAAGCGCTATCCTGTTCAATAACTCCGCTCTCGAAGAGTGTTGTCGGGGTTCCGGACGTACCGCTCGTGACAGTATGTTCGATTTCCTCGATATTTCTCCATGTTACAGTGGCACCCGGAGAAACGGTGCGCATCAATGGATTAAACTGCAGGTTTTGCATCCAAAACTCATCTTCTGGCGGAGCCAACGCCGACGATGGATTTGACGGAACCTCCTCGGCAGGAGCAGACGTTTCATCATTGTGTGCGCATCCTGCTATTAGAATGGCTCCGAAACTTAATGACAATGCAATCGCAAAATATAAATGAGAGAGTTTATTTGCTCTCAAGTCTTTCATCCTCGGTTTAATTACTCTTTCCATATTCCGTAACCCTCCCATTTTAGTGCTCAATGAAAAAAATTCTGTATTTTCTCCTGTATGCGCCCTGTAAGTCCAGAATGGACATTTGTCTCTGTAAAGCTACCGAACTCTGTTCCCGATTGCCTTTCTGGCATACTTTTGCGGATCTTCGTCAAACTGGCGTTTACAATCCGCACTGCAGAAATAATATGTCTGATTCTCAAAATTTGAGTGGCCTGCAGACGATTCCTCAGTCACCGACATGTAGCAAACTGGATCTACAAATTGTGTCATATTACACTCCTTTCAAAAATGATATAGGGACGCCTTTTCCTCAATGAATCGCGAAACGACTTTGTCGGAGGCCTAAATCCCTCAACCCCTGAGAAATGGCGAACTGCGCTAAGAATTATACCACGCTATGAACCTGTTTGGACGAAAGAGAAGCCTGGCAATTGGCTAGTTGGAGTTCCAGAGAACGGCAATTCGCCGATTTAAATGAAAATTATATGGGAGGGGTAAATCTTCGAAGCTCAGCTGTCATCTAGCGCACATATCGCGCGGGATCGGTAACTGAGCCGTTTAAGGCTGAGGCCGCCGCGGTAGCCGCTGAACAAATATAGACTTCAGATTTTAATTCTTCGCCGCGGACCATTAGCCCTCTGTCGGCCGTCACTAGGGCTTTCTCGCCATCAGCCAGGTATAGCGGAGAGAGAAGCGCGCTGATATCCTGAGCGGGTTGGGTCACTGTGGCGCCGGCTTCGATGAATAGGCGCACAAGTCCCTTCTTGAGGGCTTCAAGATAAACCGACCGCGAATCCGGCACGATATACATTCGGCAGTCATCGGCAATCTGTTTTCCCTTCAAAATATCAGCAGCGATGCGGAGTTCCTCAAAGCGGCCGCCTCCCACCGAACCAAGAATTATCTGGTGGACAACCATCCCTTCCATTTCCGTAACAGAGCGGATCGATTCAAAACCACCCGGCCCCGCAACAAGGGGCGTAAATTGATCGACTGTGAACTGATATTGGGCATCATACTCCGCGTCTTTATCCGGAATCACCGGGTGTATGCGGCTTCCGGTGCGGCCGGCTAAATACCGACGGGTGGTGGCGTCGTATGGGCATATTGCCGCTGTTGACCCAAGATTGCCGGCGAATGCGGCGAGAGTCAGCCGCTCATTGATAGTCATTTGTCCGACAATTGAACCCCCAAATTCTACTATTTTCTCAGTGGCGCCCGTTCCGGTGAGTTGCTGGATGATGGCAAGCATGATATCAAGCGCGCTTACTCCGCGCGGACGTCGTCCTCCGATAGCAATACGCACAGTCGCCGGCACAGTCATCTGCAGTTTCCCTTGTGCCCAAACTGGAGCGGCCTCCGCAGTTCCGATTTTTAAGGCCAATCCACCCATACACCCATAGACGGAATTGGGCTGATCTGTGACAACCGCCAGTTGACCCGGCAGGATATATCCGTTCTCGATTGCTATTTCGTAGCCTGCGCCGTCATGATTATCATAGATGTTTTTGACAGCCTGTCTTCGAGCAAAATCGTAGATGAGCTTTCGAAGATTCGCAGGGCTTTTTGTGGTCTGCGGAGGACATGAACCAAGCGAAAAGAGTACCTTGTTGGGATTCCAGACATATTCGACATTTAGCTTTTTAAAAGCCTGTATAATCTGGCTGGCCTCACAGCCGGACAAAATGAGATCAGGCTCGACTTCCAGGACTGCGCCCACCGGAGCCTCCTGGACACCAGCAGCTTTGGCGAAAATCTTTTGGGCCATAGTCCGTTTGCCATAGAGGGGCACCCCCTGTCCGTTGGTTTTGGAGCCGGGGAAAGCAAGTTCGAGCTGTTCGAGTTTGAGAAATGCCGGTTTATCCTTGAATCCATAGCGCCGCCGCCAGTTATAAAAAGCGGCTTTTGAAATTGCCAAATCAAGACCCGCTTTTTCATCATCGCCATATCGTTCCCAGAGATTGCGAACATCACTCTCGGAAAATTTGGGAAGCGCGTATTTTGGAATGTTTTTTTTGCGCCGCCAGTACGCGACAAGATATGCCGGAACACCGCCAAGACGCTCTCCGATTTTCTCATCGGTCTTGTATAGCTTTTGCAGTTGTTGCAGTTCGATTTTGGTGGGTATGTTCTTGCGGCGTTTCATAACTTGTCAAATTCTTTTTTCAAGCGGTCGTAGACCCCGTCGAGCGAGATCGAGATGACTTTCGTTTGCCCGATGACTGGCATAAAATTCGTATCACCGATCCACCGTGGCACAATGTGCATATGTAAATGCCCGGGTATGCCCGCCCCGGAGGCTTTGCCCAGATTCATCCCAAGGTTCAGCGAATGCGGTTTAAGAACTTTCTTGAGAATCGCTGCGGTTTTCTGGGTGAGTTTAAAGAATTCCACCGATTCTGACGGATTCAACTTTTCAATCTGGCCAACATGCCTTATCGGGACAATCATGGTATGACCACCGTTGTATGGGAATTTATTTAAGATAACAAAGCATGATTGACCTCGATAGACGATAAGGTTTTTAATCGAATCCCGCTCCTTCAGCCTGCGGCAGAAAATACAACCCTTTTCTTTCTTCTTTAAAATGAAGTCTGCCCTCCACGGAGCCCATAAAGTATCATTAGTCATAGTCGCTTAGTATACACATGTTTCACACAGTCGAAAAGCGATATGTGCATATCCCTCCATCACGCTTGTCAGCAAAGACTTAGCCGTTTGCTTGAGATGGTGCAAAGTTGCTGATATCATTTTATGGATAAATGAAGGGCTTACATGTTTAACGATTTACATTTACAGGGTATTGAAATTCAAAATCGGTGATTAGCGATTTTGATGAGCTGCAAGGAAATGGTCAAGCTTATCAAAACATAGTCAAGATATCTTAATGATATCACTTCATAATCAAGACCTTCAGTCTGATTCTTCACTTCGTGTTCGGACTTGGCCCTCAACAAATTTTTTCTTGATATGCAGTTCAATCAATTCAAGACAGTCGCCTGCGTTGAATCGGCCGATTGTCCCGGTACTATAGCATGCTTCGGCAACTGTTCCATCAGGACACAGCACAAATCCAGCGGCATGAAGGTATTCCTTCCTATCATTAAAATAAGCACCGGTCACTCGCGCGAATTCGCGTGCTTCCATGCCATAGGCTATAGGAAAAGTCAGATCGAGTTTGTCGATTGTTTCTCGTGCGGTTTCAACAATATCCGTTGATCCTGCAATTATCGCAACATTATGAGTTGTGAACTTTGAGAGATGCGTCTGAAAGTCAGCCAACTGCTGACGACAGTACGGTCAGAAAAATCCACGATACACAATAAGCGCTGCCCAATTTCCGCGGAGGTCATCGGGGAGTGTCAGATGATTCCCTGAAACAAGTTGAAGCCCTACACGGGGGAATGGGTCGCCGATATCCAGTTTTCTTGGGATTTCCTCTACGGTCAGAAATCCGTGTTGCCGATTTTCGTTCTTATGAATATCCTGCGTCATTGTACAATGTCTCCAGCGTGTAAGGGGATACCTACATCTCACTGAAGATTTATACAAAAAAGCTCGCGTCAATGTCTCAAGGCGACTCATTCTTCAGAAAGCTTGAATGAAGTTTCCTTCTGAGGAGTAGATTCGTGCTCGAGGCTGAGCGCTTGCCACATTAACGCCGGCGGGATTGAGGCCTCGGCAAGCAATTGGTCATAGAACTCACGCTCGCTAAAACCGTCGCCATCGCGCAACGACATGGCATCACGAAGATTCTCTATTTCTTGTTTGCCAACTAAATACGACATCCATACCGTCGGTGTGAGTGTGTATTTTCGCACAGACTTTTTGAGATAGTCTTTTTCGGCATCGGTTTTGGCGTCGAGCACATCGACCATCCAGTCAACACACTGACTGTATGTAAACTGCCCTGTATGCAACTTCACATCAGCTACAATTCGGGCGGCGCGGAAACGTATCCCGCCAAGAATCGCAAGCCACTGCGCGGGGTCTTCATTCCCGAACAATCCGGCATTGTACATCATCTCCTCGCAGTAGAGCGCCCAGCCTTCTATCATCATCGGATTGGCCTGCCATTTTCTGATCGGATCAGGATGAGCTGAAGCAATTTGCATCTGGAGATGATGCCCGGGGAATGCCTCGTGGACAACTGAGCCCTTGAAGCCGCGGCGGTGAACAAAGCGGTAACGAGCTTCTATCTGACTTCGATCTAAACTATCTGGCACAGGCCGCACGTAAAAATATCCTTGCTGAACAAGATCAAAGGCACCAGCTGGCTGATAGGCTATTCCGGCAACCATTGAACGTAGAAACGACGGCGTCTCAACTACATCAATAGGCGCTATGTCGTCCGGGACCGTTATGAGGTCATTGACTTGGATGAAAAGTTTCACCTGGTCGACTTCCCAGCCATAATAATCGAGAATATCCCGTTTGTTGAATGCGGCGGGTGTAAAAACCGAATCCTGTCCATTCTGCTTGTTCTCTTCGATATATGTCTCATATGCGGAATAATCTTCACGCGCCGATTTCAATAACTCTTCGCCTATGGCAAGCAACGAATCGGAGTTATAGGACAGAAAATATTCATGAGCAAGCTTATAATCGAACGCACTTTCCCCGATGGCAAATCCTTTTTCAGGGCCGGGCTTGATTGCACTGAGCGATGTCATGAACGAACTCATCGCTTCGCGCGCGGCGTCTGACACTGCACGAATTTCTTTTGCCTTCTTGGGATTCCCCTTTATCAGACTCTCTGCGGCTTCCTTATAAAATTCAATTCCTGACTCGAGCGATTCTTTGGCAAGCTCGATATAGATTGCAGGCGGATTTTTTATGTTCACAGATGCCGTTGCAAACAATTTCGGCACGGCGCGCATACGCGATAGAACTGAAGCGAGCCGTTTAGGGTTTTGAGCTTTATCTGTCAGAAGAATTGAGTAGACGCCATTCACGGCTTCATCGACATAATGTTGAGGCGACTTTTTATACCAGCCGATTGTCTTGAGATCCTGCAAGGCTATCTCCACATTTGATCTGACGAGTTGGAAATTAATGGACTCCCGTGGCGACAAACCCGAAGTCGTAAATGATTTGAACCGGTTATGGAAGGTCTCAAGTTTTTTTATGATCTCGGTGACGGACTTGGGCGAATAGTCGACCAGAGAACCGTCATAATCATGAACACCCATCTGGGTTGCGTTCACCGGATAGAAAGCCTGCAGCGTTAAGAGGGCTTCAGTGGTAGTCGATTCAATTGTCGGCTTTTTGACCGCCTTCTGTTTTTTCTTAGAAGCGGCGATAGAATCATGCGAAAACGAAAAGGTAAGAATGAGCGCGACAAAAAGTAGTGTCCAACGTTGCATGGGGACTCCTTTAATTCATTTCAACTCTATAGAGGGAGAGTCGGCCTCTTGAGGGTAACTCTTTACTGGTGAAAAAAGACGGCTGCAAGCTCGATGTGTTTAGTATGAGGAAACATGTCGATCGGAGTAACTTTTGGCAATGTATATCCTTGCGAGACAATCTCTTTGGCGTCCCGTGAAAATGTCGCCGGATTACATGAAATATAAAGAATTTTTTCAGGCTGTAATTCAAGCGTCCGTCTGAGAGCTTTGGGATGGAGTCCCGCTCGGGGTGGGTCGAGAATAACGGCATTGTACTTATTTGGAAGGCCAAGCTGGCTTTTGAGGAAATCTTTGACATCCCCTTCGAAGAAATCGATATTTGAGACATTATTTATAGCCGCATTTTCCCTCGCCGCTACAATAGCCGCCGGGACAAGCTCGACACCCAATACACTGTTCACCCTATCCGCGGCCAGAATCCCAATCGCTCCGGCCCCGCAATACAGGTCAAGAAGATTGTCTGTTGGTTGCATGTCCAGCATTTCAAAGCCGGTCTCATAGAGCTTTTCTGTCTGGTAGCTGTTTGTCTGAAAAAATGAGTTGGCACGAATTCGAAATATCTTATCAAAGAGTTTTTCTTCGAGATATCCCGGGCCGTGCAAAATAATTTCAATCTCTCCGGCTGCGATATTTGACTTTTGCCCGTTCTGGTTATGAACGATGGTTACCACTTCGGGAAACTCGGCAGTCAGGCTGTCGACAAGTTTTGTCTGCTCGGGCATATCACCATAATTGGTGACAATATTCACCAATATCTGATTGGTGTGCGTCCCTTCGCGGATGACAAGAAAACGGAGAAAGCCGGCATGATTTGAGACATCATACACGGGAATTTTATGCTCGATAACGAAATCGCGAATCCAGCCAATAACCTGATTGGCTCGCTCCGAAGTCAGATGGCAATGGGCAACATCAAAAATCTGATCGTATCTTCCGCGATGATGAAGACCGAGAGTAAATCCCAACGATGTCGACTCATCGACATGGAATGAAAACTCCATTTTGTTTCGATAACGAAATATAGGGTCAGCTCCAATAATCGGACTGACTATTGACGCGTCCAACCCCCCGAGCCTCTGAAGGCAGTCTCCAACTTGTTTATGCTTATAGTGCAACTGACGATTGTAATCAAGATCCTGCCATGAACATCCCCCGCAGATGGCAACATGGTCGCATCTCGCCTCAACTCTATCAGCGGATTTGGTCACAATCTCTGTTACCTGTCCGACATTGTAGCGGGCTTTTTGTTGGACGATATTGGCTAGCACCGTTTCGCCGGGGATACCGTGATCAAGAAAAACCACTTTACCGTCCATATGCCCGACCGATTTTCCATCAAAGGCGAGATCGGCAATCTCAATGAGCGCTTGTTTGTTATTCATATTCGGTACAAAGATATGCAAGTAGGATTAATGTTATTCCCAACGGGGTTCGGTATGCCGACAGAGTAAATCCGAACGCGAGCAGTCGGCTTTCTCGAGCTGGATTGTGCCATGGCCGATGTTGAATTGTTTGCGGAGCATGGCGTTAATATTGACAATCGTATCCGGTCCGGATTGGAAATCCCTCTCTTCAAGACAGATATGACATGAAAGAGCGATTTCATTTGAAGACAGCGACCATATATGCAGGTCATGGACATCAGTCACCGGCGAAATACGAAGGATTGCATCGTAGACATCGTCAAAATTGACAGTCGCAGGTACCGCCTCCAAAAAGATAAGAGTGGCATCGCGAATCACCATATACGATGACTTGAACAACATCAATGCAATTATCGCCGAAAGAATCGGATCGATAATAACCAAGCCGGTTGTGATAATTATGATACCGCCGATTATCACCGCAATAGATGAAAGCATGTCATAGTACATATGAATAAAAGCGGATTTCATATTCAGTGATTTCCCTTTTTCCGAATGAAGAATCCGCACTGAGAATAAATTCCCAAAAAGCCCGATAGTGGCTATGCTCAGGAAAAGCCAAGGATCGCTCAAAGCTTGGGGGTGCAAATATCTCTGCCATGCCTCATGGATAATAAACACGCCGATAACAACCAACGCGACTGCAGAAATAAAGGCGGTCATGACTTCGATTCGCTTGTATCCGTAGGTGGATTTTTTGGTTGCGGGCAATTGCGAGCCTTTCGCGCCAAGCAATGCAAGTAAAAGTGCGGCAACATCGGAAAGATTGTGCACGGCATCAGCAAGCAAGGCGAGGTAACCGGTCACAAGTCCGCCGATGAACTCGGCTATGGTTATTCCGGCATTAAGAAGAATTGTCCAGAGGATTTTCTTCTTTGAGACATCTGTAGTATGAACATAGGCCATAGCTGTATATAACGCCAAAACAGGGGGATAGTTAGAGAAAAGTTCAGGCGGATTTCGTCGTATTTTTATCAACTGTTCTCTTGTTGCTGTTCTCTTGTTGCTGTTCTCTTGTTGCTGTTCTCTTGTTGCTGTTCTCTTGTTGCTGTTCTCTTGTTGCTGTTCTCTTGTTGC